>CANGEZ010000267.1 GCA_947452875.1 Chitinophagaceae bacterium | reverse complement strand
ATTCTTCATACAACTGTTGAGCAAAACGATATTTTTTATTACTAAAATATTCATCTGCCTTAGCTAATTTATACTCATAATCTTTGCTTTTCTGAATTTTTACAAACTTGCTACAAGAAGCCAATGTTCCAAAAACCATCAAGAGTATGAAAATATGTTTTAGCTGTCGCATAAAGAGTCGCAAATCTAATGGTTTTTATCGAAAATCAGACGCTTAAATTACGAATCTTACTAAAACAAATGTTAATCCATGCAAAAAGCCCCCCAATTTGGAGGGCTTTTCTATTTTGCAAAAAGTATTTAAGAAAAATTAGTTCGATTTGATATCGATAGTGTTTTTATCTCCACCACCAACTTCGCAATTAGTTGAAACTCTTTCTGCACTGATTCCTTCTTTTTGAACCAAGTACATTTTAACTGCATCAACTCTTTGCTGACAAACAGCCTGAGCAGCTTTAGATGCTTCAGGATATCCATTGATAGTGATGTTACACTTAGGATTAGCTTTCAATTTAGCAGCTACTACAGCTAATAAAGCTTTGATATCTGTGCTTAATCCAGCACTGTTTCCTTTGTAAGAAAGGCTTGGATAATCAGCAGGACATTCTGGAGCTGGAGGAACTGGAGGATTTTTGCAACACTCTGGTTCAGGACATTTACCTATACCATCAGCATCAACTGGTTGACACTCAGAAGGAGTGATTAATTGCTTGTCTTTGTAATCAGGAACACCATCACCATCAGTATCTCTAGAAACACCATGAGTATCAACAGAAACACCAGCTGGAGTGTTTGGTTCACGATCCAATTGATCAACTACACCATCAGCATCAGCATCATCAAATGTTTGTTTAGGGAATTTGGTATGCTTAGGATTGTTAAGTTCGCTGTAAACATAATCCAAAGGATTTAACCACCATAATGGTTCAACTGATTTCTTACCAAGGTTGAAATTCAAACCAACTGAAAGGTAGTTGTAAGAATCCCAATTTGGTGATAAAGCAGCATCTCCATAAGGATTTTCTTGCCATTGTTGCCCATCAAGTAAATCATCTTTGATGAATGTATGACGATCTTCAATTGCGATATTGATTCTCTTAGCCAATTTGAATTCTACACCCAAAATAATTGAAGTAGAAAACTGTAAAGTCTGACCACCTAATTCTGGTCTACGAACACCATTTGACTGAGCTGCTTCTTCGTAAGTATCATCCATGCCATCTTTCAATTTCTTACGGATGTCTTTTCTGTTTTTGTAAACATTTGTATTGTTATTGTAAATGCTAGTAAACAAATCGCTGTAAGTTGTTCCTGCAGCTTCATTTCTTACATTTAAATTGGTTTCGTATGTAGTAGCTCCTATGCCAGCACCACCATACATTACCCAACTAGATTTATTTTTATGGAATTTGATGTTGTTCAATGAAACCAAAGCTTGAAGACTTAAATCCTGAGTTTTGTTTTTGTAGTTGTAGTAAACAACTTCAGGAGTTCTTCCAGGAATAGTTGTTCCTCCATTAATTGGAGCACTATAGTATTGAGAGATTGGAGTGTTTTTAGCATAGTTTTCAGATGCATTCCAATTCAATCCTTTTGCAGTTCCGTAAAGATATTGCATTCTCAAAGAGAATACATAACCTAGAGACTTTCTAACGTGAGCAGCAAAACCAAATGTAGGAATTACGCTAGGCACATCACCTGAAACATTAAACAATCCACCAGACAAACCCACTTCCCACATGTTACGTGGTTTTGAAGGGAAATTATAAGTGTTGTTCCAGAATTCGTTTTGTTGTGGCTGGCCTTTTCTGGTAATTACAGTGGAATCGTAAACGTCGTATCCACTTGTTGATTTTTGAGCAAATGCAGTTCCTAAAGTAAGGAAAAACATAGCCAATAATAATGTGTACTTTTTGCTTTGCATGTTTTAATAATTAATATTTTTCTAAATATACAACTTTGTGTGTCGCAAATTTATCCAACAACTAAACAAAAACCAAAAAAAAATATGATTTATTTACATCAGAATCATTTATACGTCAATTTCTTATAAAAAAAGGGCGCATTCTGTAACAATTTGCGATTTTGATCTTGATCTTTAATAATAAAGTTCCGTTTTTTATTAAAATAATTTGCAAGGCCTCGAACCTTCCTTAACTTGCCCAATAATTAAAATGAAGCTCGCAACTAATATCATCAAAGAAGAGTTAAGTGTTTTCGAAAAGAAATTCGAAGAAGCGGTAAAAAGCAACACGCCTTTATTAGACAGAATAATGAAATTCATCATCAAACGTAAAGGCAAGCAAATCAGGCCGATGTTTGTTTTCTTAAGTGCAAAATTGCATGGCGAGGTAAATGAATCCACTTATCGCGCAGCCGCTTTGGTAGAATTACTGCATACTGCAACACTTGTTCATGATGATGTGGTTGACGAATCCCTTGAACGCAGAGGTTTTTTCTCTATAAATGCTGTTTGGAAAAATAAAATCGCCGTATTGGTAGGCGATTACCTTTTATCTAAAGGATTACTTCTTTCCACTTCTAACGATGATTTCGAACATTTACATATTTTATCTGACGCTGTAAAAAAAATGAGTGAAGGCGAACTGATGCAATTAGAAAAGTCAAGAAAATTAAACGTTAGCGAGGATATTTATTTTGAAATCATTAGAAACAAAACAGCTTCTCTCCTATCATCCGCCTGTGGTGTTGGTGCTTATAGTACAAGTAAAGATTTAAACATCACCAATGAAATGAAATCTTTTGGAGAAAAAATTGGCATCGCCTTTCAGATAAAAGACGATTTGTTTGATTACGGAAGCGATAAAATCGGCAAGCCTACCGGAAATGATATCAAAGAAAAAAAACTCACCCTTCCGATAATTTACACTTTAAATAAAGTTGATAAAACTACCCGAAGAAAGTTAATATACATTCTTAAAAACGAAAACAAAACAGCAGCTAGTATTAAATTTGTAATCGAAAAAGTTACTGAATCCGGTGGACTTACATATGCTGAACAAAAAATGGAAAATTATCGCGACGAAGCGCTAGAAATTCTAAACCGATTTAATCCTGGTCCAGTAAGAGACGCACTAGAAGATTTGGTAAGATATACAACAGACAGAAAATACTGACATTGGAAAAGAGATGGAATATTATACCCGTAGATACAACTCAAACATCAACACTACGAGAACAACTAAAAATCAGCGAAACGATTTGTAATATACTTGTGTCTCGTGGCATCACTGAATTTGAATTGGCAAAAGATTTTTACAGACCATCATTAGATAAACTTCACAGCCCATGGTTGATGAAAGACATGCACAAAGCCGTTGCTAGAATTGAAACCGCAAGATCTCAAAAAGAAAAAATACTAGTTTTTGGTGATTACGATGTTGATGGCACCACTTCAGTGGCCAGCTTTTATCAATTCATAACTTCAATACATGAACCCTCATTAACAGATTATTATATTCCACATCGATACAAAGAAGGATATGGTGTAAGCAAGGCCGGAATTGATTT
>CANGEZ010000266.1 GCA_947452875.1 Chitinophagaceae bacterium | reverse complement strand
TGGACTTTACCTGCAGGAGCAACTGATGTTAGCGGACAGGGTACGAACTCAGTTTTCTTTAAATATCCTGTAGGATATACTGGAGGTTCAATTTCGGTGACCGGTACGAATGGTTGTGGTACAAGCGCTGCGAGAACATTATCCATCAGCAGACTCTTGCCTGTAACGCCCGGCAATATTGATGTAATTAACACACAGCTATGTCCAAACAGAGTGTATACTTATTCAATTGCCTCATTGCCAGGAAATGCTACTTCAGTTTTATGGACAGTGCCTTCAGTTGGCACATTGGTAAATGGCCAAGGTACAAGAAGCATTACGGTTAGTTATCCTGATGGTGTTGTGGATGGAGCTGTTACGGTAAAAGGAGTTTCTAATTGCGGCACAAGTGGTACAAAGTACAGTATTATTAAACTGGCGCCTTGTCCTGCAAGTCCATCACCTCTATATACAAAAGGAGTGATGAACACAACACCATCATCAATGTATGTAAAAGTGTTTCCTAATCCAACGACAAGTGTATTTAATGTGCAGGTAACCGCTAACGGTAGCGCAAATGTAGTTAATGCAAGGGTATTGGATTTGCAAGGAAGATTGATGAAAATGTTATCGATAAATCCTAATGAGAATATATCTCTTGGGTCTGAATTAAAACCTGGTGTGTATATGCTGGAAGTTTTACAAGGCACGGAGAAGAAAGTCTTGAGGATGGTGAAATACTAAGGTTTAACGCTTTAAAAGTTTAATGGTTTAAGGTTAACCAGCGTAGCGACTTAAACCATTAAACCATAAACCTTATAACCTAGAAAGGCCTGCTCCTTAATTGGAGTGGGCTTTTTTGTGTGAGAGAGATATTGGAAACTAGATACTGGATAGGCTAGATAGGCTGGATAAGCTAGATAAGCTGGATAAGCTGGATATGCTAGATAGGCTGTCCCAACACCAAAAACCAGACACCAAACAACAAATAAACATTTTGAACCTTTGAAACCTTTTGAACAAAACGCGCTAAAAATGCAACGTCCCTTTCAGGAGACATTGCTGAGAAGGGAATTTCGTGAATTCGTGGTTCCCCCAACAAATCATAATAGAAGTCCCCCTCGGGGGATTTAGGGGGCTCTCTTCCTCACCTCATGCAAATACCCTTCAATCAATCTCCTCACAGCTTTCCCAGATCCTTGATAATTATTCAGCATCACCGAAAAAATCAATTGCTTGTTTTTTTGAGTTGTCAATAAACCACACAAAGTATAGTTATTGCTCAACGAACCAGTCTTCGCAAATATGAAACTACTATCGGCATGGAAATAATTTTTTAATGTGCCCGTGCCGCCCGTGGGTAAAATGTTTTTCAGTCTTTCAATCCCAAATTCATTCTGAATTTTATTGATGATGTAAACAAAATCATTCGGAGAGAATAAATTGTATCGACTCAATCCACTGCCATCAACCCAACGTGGATGTTGAGGCATATCAGTTAAATCATTTTGCAAAAGAGAATCAATCATGTCTGATTCATTCATATAACCTAGTCTTTCATTAGCTGACATCAGCAAAGTTTGCTCTGCATAGAAATTATCACTTCGATGCATCATGATTGATAAAACAGCATCAGTCTTTTGAGAAAACATTGGAGTGAATTCATCGCGGTTGATATGCTTGGTTTTTTGAAGTGTAGCTAGATGATACAATGAATGTTGCAAAATCATAAACCCAGTTTGCAATCCAAAAGTTTCAAATGGGATTTCTTGTGTGAATGTTTTTAGTTTGTTGTTTGTTGTAACGGTAAAATGATTTGTTCCAGCTGCTCTTGTGATGGTGTTTTCGGATAATGTGGTATCTGTTTTTTTGGTGAGTTTAAAATCTATTACATCAGCATTCATCACAGCTAGGTCGTATTGGAATTCATCAGGAGCGGCATTGTTTTTTTGGGTCCATTCTAATTTCAGCAAATTGCCACAGCCAGGGAAACTGCTTCTTTGAGGCATATAATCTTCTTGTTGGTCATCCCATGCCCAGCCTTTGCCATATGGAACTGGATATTTCTCATCATCCAACAACACAACTTTATAATTACTATTATTTAAAAAATCATGAACAGGATGTGTTGCGAAATCGGGATGCAAATAAGTCGGATCTCCAGTTGGTAAAAGTAAAATAGTATCGTTTGAAATTTTGTAATAGGCTCCGATAATATTATTCCCAAGATATTTCATGCCCGCATATAAAGTAAAGAACTTGGTATTGCTGGCAGGAATGAAATTCTTTTCTGCATTGTATGTGTATACGTAACTGTTAGTTTCTGGTTCGTAAATGGAAATGCCGATATGTGCTCCATTTATAATCGAATCATTGAGCAAAAATTTGTTGGTAAGCTTTGTAAGATTTTTAGAATTTTGTGCACCTGCAGAAGCAAATAAAAAAATTGATACCAGTAAAGTGAAGAGACGATTCATAGAAACGATTTATTAAAACAGAAAAAATAATATCTCTAAAATCTTTGTTGGTGAAAACACCAACAAAGGCATTTATTTAAAACACAATAACGCAACGTCCCTTTCAGGAGACATTGCTAAGAAACAATAATAAATCTAAAATCTCTATTGGTGAAAACACCAACAGAGGCATCAATCTCCCAAGAGAAATCTTCGTGAAACTTTCTGCCTTCGTGCCTTTGTGGCCCCAAACAAAACAACAAACCATAAACACCAAACGCCAAACAACATTTACGCCAAACAACATTAACTTCTTTCCTGCGCTCTCAACCATCTCTCTGGCATCTCATTCATGCTCGCTTTTCTATAATCATTTCTGCTGCAAGCAATGAATGTGGAATCCGGCATTTGCATCCACCATCTGTTTGATCTTTTGCTTTGTAAAAACACAGTATCTACTTCAGCAAAGACGGTATGAAATTCATTGAAACTATTTCTTTCATTAATATCAGCATCATTCTTACTTCTGTATTTTCCATCTATAAAATACCAAATCATCTGTGCAATTTGAATGGCTGTTAAATCGTGTCTGTCTTTTTCTGGTTCATATCCATAAATCCCAAAACTGCTTAGGTTTGAACTCAACCCCGCATATTGAGAAAGTACACAGGCTTCTTCTCCATTAAATCCATTTGGACTAATCGTATTTGCAGGAGCTGCGCTGTTTTTAATCGCACTGATATCAAAACTCACCATATGCGAATTCCGAATTACAGGCTCCATTTCTGCGATATCTTCTTTTACTTTTCCTACACGATAACAATCGAATCTTAATTTATCAAGCGTTTCCAATAAACGCGGATGAACAAAATAACTCTGAAAGCCAATGTGGTTGTAATGCTTTACCCAATTAGGTTCGCTGGTGAGCATTTCTAAAAGAAAACTATCATTTTTAAGTACACTGTCGCCACGCAAGTCAATCAATGAATCAATGCAAGTAGCTTCAATAACTTGATTTAGCGATTTATAGGCATTGTATTGTGCTAACGTGATATCATGTGAACCACCTAAAATGATAACCGTCTTTCCCATTTTTATC
>CANGEZ010000265.1 GCA_947452875.1 Chitinophagaceae bacterium | reverse complement strand
TGGTATGGTGGCGAAGACGGATTCATAGAAGTATATGAATTGATTGAAAAAAACTGTGACAAAATCATCGAAAATTATTTAAGTAAAAACAAAACAGCAGCTTTATAATGTCAAAACCAAGTTTGCCCCAAGGAATGAGAGATTTTTCCGCAACTACTGTGAGAAAAAGAAATTTCATTTTCAGCACCATAAAGAATGTGTTTGAATGTTATGGTTTCGAACCGCTCGAAACCCCTGCCATGGAGAACCTGGAAACACTCATGGGTAAATATGGAGAAGAAGGCGACAGATTGATTTTCAAAGTGCTCAACAATGGCTTGAATGACCCGAAAAATACTGAGAAAGCCAAAGAAGGATTTGAAAAAGTATTACAAGGAAAAAGCAGTAGTTTATTGACTGAACGAGCATTAAAATATGATTTAACGATACCCTTTGCGCGATTTGTTGCGATGAATCATGGACAACTCACGTTTCCTTATAAACGCTATCAGGTACAACCGGTTTGGAGAGCCGATCGTCCACAAAAAGGCAGATACAGAGAATTTACCCAATGTGATGCAGATGTGGTGGGAAGCACTTCACTTAGAAATGAAGTTGATTTGGCCGGCATTTACCATTCCGTTTTTTCAAAACTTGGACTCAAAGATTACACCCTCAAAATTAACAGCAGGAAAATCCTTTCTGCATTGGCTGAAATTTGTGGAGGCAATCAATTCTTAACTGACATCACTATCGCCATAGATAAGCTTGATAAAATCGGCATTGACAAAGTAAAAGCAGAACTGATGCAGAGAGGATTAAACGACTCACAGGTAAGCATAATCGAAAAATACCTGAACATCAACGGCAGCAATAAAGAAAAGCTCAACAAGATTGTTTCCTTATTAGACAACAATGAAAACGCCAACTCAGGCGCTCATGAACTCAGTTATATTTTAAGTGAATGTCTATCTTATAATATAGATATTGATTTCACTTTGGCCAGAGGATTGAATTATTATACCGGAACCATATTTGAAGTTAAGGCACCAGAGCGAGTACAAATGGGAAGCATCGGTGGCGGTGGCCGTTATGATAATCTAACAGAATTATTTGGTGTTCCCAATATTCCTGGAGTGGGCATCAGCTTTGGAGTAGACAGAATTTATGATGTAATGGAAGAATTGAATTTATTTCCTGAAAATTTACAAATAGGTACAAAAGCATTGTTTTTCAATTTGGGCGAAAGCGAAAGTAGAATTGCCTATCAACTCATGCAACCATTACGTGAACATGGCATTTCCTGCGAACTCTTTCACGAACCTTCTAAAATGGACAAGCAATTCAAATACGCTGATAAAAAGAATATACGCTTTGCCGTTATCATTGGTAGCAAGGAGATTGAAGAGAAAAATGCGGTAGTAAAGAATTTAAAAACCGGAACTCAGGAGAATGTTGGTTTTGAAAAATTAGTCGAATTTTTGAAGTAAAAGCGGCCCCCTCGATCCCCCAAAGGGGGAAGTTGATTGTGTTTTGATGGGGCACTTGTTAATGCGTGAACCTTATATTAATCAAATTCTTCTCAGAAAATTAGAAAAGTAATTTAGAAAAAAATGACCTTAACTCCCCTCTCTTTTGGAGAGGGGTTGCCTGCCTGCCGGTAGGCAGGGGGGTGAGGCCATTGAACCTATTGAACAATGATTTTTCTAAAGCCCTTCAAAAATCACCGCCGCTCCCTGCCCTACGCCCACGCACATTGTAGCCAAACCATATTTGCTTTTTCTTCTTTTCATTTCATGTAAAAGAGTAGTTGATATTCTCACCCCGCTGCAACCTAAAGGATGTCCTAATGCGATGGCACCACCATTTACATTTACTTTTTCCAAATCAAGTCCAAGGTCATGAATACAAGCAATACTTTGAGAAGCAAAAGCTTCGTTCAATTCTATCAAATCCAAATCTCCTACAGTCAAACCGGCTCTTTTCAAAGCTTTTTGTGTAGCTGGTAATGGGCCAATTCCCATAACGGCAGGCTCTACCCCTGCAACAGCCATACTTTTTATTTTGGCAATAGGTTTTAATGCGAATTTTTTTACAGCGGCTTCTCCTGCAAGCAACATAGCAGATGCACCATCATTTATACCACTACTATTGCCGGCAGTAACGGTTCCATCTTTTATAAATGCTGGTTTTAATTGGGCCAGTTTTTCTAATGAAGATAATCTTGGGTGTTCGTCTTGTTCAAAATCAAAAACATCTTTACCTACTTGAATTTGAACAGGAATGATTTCATCTTTAAATTTTTCTGCCTGATGGGCTATTGCATATTTCTGCTGACTTGTCATGGCAAATTCATCCTGCGCATGTCTGCTGATATTCCACTGGCGAGCTACATTTTCTGCAGTTTCTCCCATTGAATATGGGAAATACATTTCAGATAATTTTTTATTGATAAAACGCCATCCCATTGTGGTATCAAAAACTTGTGCATTTCGGTCAAAAGCAGATGTAGCTTTCGGCATTACAAATGGAGCCCTACTCATGCTTTCTACACCACAAGCAATCATCATATGCGCATCCCCGCAAGCTATGGTTCTGGCACTGTCCATAATGGCTTGAAGTCCACTGGCACAAAGCCTATTCACCGTATTTCCTGCAACCGAGGCTGGCAAACCAGCAAGCAAAGCCGCCATTCTTGCTACATTTCTATTGTCTTCGCCACTTTGATTGGCAGCTCCTGCAATGACATCTTCAATGGCATTAACATCGATGTTTTTATTTCTTCCAATAAGTGCTTTGATAACCAACGCCAGTAAATCATCGGGTCTTACACCTGACAATGCACCACCATATTTACCAATTGGAGTTCTGACTGAATCTATAACATAAACTGTTTCCATAATTTGTTTTTTTTTCAATTCAACGCAATTCATTTCAAAATTGAGTAACACAAATATAATGGCTTTCGGTAAGTAACTTATTCCTGCGGTGAAATTCAAGGCAAGGTTGTTTATCTTTGCACTATGGTAACTCCAAAAAATATCAGAGAACTCAGCTTACCCCAATTAAAGGAGTATTTTGAGTCCATTGGCGATAAGAAATTCAGAGCGATACAGTGTTACGAATGGTTATGGAAACAAAATGCAAGAGATTTCAACGATATGAGTAATCTTTCGCTTGATTTGAGAAAAAAACTAGCCGAAGATTTTGAATTAAATGCCATAACAGTTGATGTTACCCAAAATAGTAATGATGGCACGATAAAGTCAAGATTTAAAACTTTCGATGGACACTTGATTGAAGGCGTTCTCATTCCTACAGAAAAAAGAAACACAGCTTGTGTCTCCTCTCAAATTGGCTGTAGTTTGACCTGTAAATTTTGCGCAACCGGCAAAATGGACCGTAAAAGAAATCTTGATTTTGGTGAAATTTATGATCAAGTGGCTTTGTTAAATGAGCAAAGTGAAAAAATGTACCAAAAAAAGCTAACCAATATCGTGTACATGGGTATGGGTGAGCCGCTGCTCAATTATAAAAATGTTTTAAAATCAATAGATCGCATTACCGCTTC
>CANGEZ010000264.1 GCA_947452875.1 Chitinophagaceae bacterium | reverse complement strand
TCAATCAAATGATCGACACGATATCTTTTATTGCTGTCTTTATTGTCAATCATTGGGTCGCTGAAATTATCAACGTGACCGCTTGCTTTCCAAACGGTAGGGTGCATGAAAATAGCAGCGTCGATACCAACGATATTGTCGTGCATTTGTGTCATGCTTTTCCACCATTCGTCGCGGAGGTTCTTTTTGAGCTGAGCCCCCATTTGTCCGTAATCATACACAGCACTGAGGCCATCATATAATTCTGATGATTGAAAAATATAACCGTATTCTTTACAATGGGATATGATTTCCTGGAAATTATTTATTTCGTTTGCCATAGGGGGCAAAGATAGAAAATTAGGGGAGGAAAATGGGAGGATAGTAAGCTATTTTTAAAGATGATTATCATAGCCCACCATTTAAACGGTGGATTACATAAAGATTGAGAATATCATCTCAAAAAATATGCATTAAAACATAGAATTTCTGAGGAAATCATCTTCGAAAGTATAGCCCACCATTTAAACGGTGGATTACATAACAATGGATATTTTCACCAACAAATCCCCGTTTTAAAACAACAAATCCCCGTGAATTTCAACATTGAAATTTTCTATACCTGTACTATTTTACATCATTATGTCACAATCCTTTTATAATGTCTGGATACATGCTGTATTTGCAACTAAAGATCGACAAAAATTAATCACTCCGGATCTTGAAGAAGATTTGTATCCTTTTTTATTTGCTGAATTTAAAGAACTCGGTTGCAAATTGAAAATAGTTAACGGACTTTCTGATCACATCCATTGCTTATTTATGTTAGATGCACAAAAATCATATGCTGCAGTTATGAAGCAAATAAAAGGGTCATCATCATATTTCATCAATCATCAAAATTTGATCAATGAAAAATTTTCATGGCAAAAAGGATATGCGGTGTTTTCTGTAAGCAATTCTGAGGTAGATAAAATTTGTGATTATATCAAAAATCAAAAATTTAAACATGAGAGTTTGGAGGAAGAGGGATTGAAATTATAAATACCAAAAATAATATACCCCCATCTCCACAATACCTCACCCCCCCCATCTCTCATTCCCCTGCGGATAACCTCCGCTCCAATCATTCCCCTCCTTCGGAGGGGCTAGGGGAGGCGACAAAAAAAGCCACCGAATTTTACTCCGATGGCTTGGTGTTTTGCAATTAATCAGACACTTTTTTTAGCTGCAACCTAAGCTGTTGCCGCAATTCAAACATTTGTAACAAGTACCGCTTCTTACCGTGATATGTCCACAAGTATTACAAGCTGGAGCATCTCCTTGCATGGATTTATTTGCAGCACTTACAGCATCCAATGATGAAGAAGCTTTTACTGGACTTGCAGCTCTGTGAGCTTTAACATCAGTATCTGCATTTCCTACAACTCTTACTTCACTTAATTCAGGAGTTCTTTCGCCGATGGTAGGTTGTTCGTCCCATTCTTCATTGCCTAAATTTCCAACTTCTGGCTTATCCAAAACATGAACTAAATCAGTTCTGCCTAAGTATTCGTAAGCCAATGAACGGAACATAAAGTCTATGATAGAAGTGGTGGTTTTGATATTTGGATGCTCTACACGACCTGCTGGTTCGAAACGAGTGAATACAAATTTCTCAACATATTCTTCCAATGGAACACCATATTGTAAACCAATAGAAATAGCGATAGCAAAGCAGTTCAACATACTACGCATGGTAGCACCTTCTTTCGCCATATCGATGAAGATTTCGCCTAAAGTACCATCATTGTATTCTCCGGTTCTTAAGAATAAAGCTTGTCCGTTGATTTTAGCTTTTTGAGTGAAGCCTCTACGTTTAGCTGGTAATGCTCTGCGCTCAACAATCATAGCCAATTGACGCTTCAAAGAAGTATCAGCACTGTTTTGAACACGCTTGTTCATTTCTTCAAGCAATTCATCGATGGTTAGTTTGCCCATATCTACGAATGTGCTTTCACCAACTGCATCTTGCATTTCTTCTTTCTCTTCTGATTCGTCTGTAACTTTTTTCTTCTTATCAGATTTGTTACTCAAAGGCTGACTCAATTTAGAACCATCACGGTAAAGCGCACACGCTTTCAATCCAAGCTCCCAGCTTAAGCGATAAGAATCAGCAATCTCTTCAACAGTAGCTTCATTTGGAAGGTTGATGGTTTTACTGATAGCACCACTTAAGAATGGTTGTGCAGCAGCCATCATACGGATGTGGCCATGTGCATGAATATATCTTTCTCCTGTTTGACCACACTTGTTAGCGCAATCAAAAACAGATAAATGTTCATCTTTCAAATATGGAGCACCTTCTACAGTCATGGTACCGCACACATAGATATTAGCAGCATCGATTTGCTCGTCTGTATATCCCAATCCTTCCAATAAACTCCATCCGAAATCACTGTATTGTTCTGCAGTGAATCCAAGACGTTGTAAACAAGCTTCTCCTAAAGTATATACATTGAATACAAAGCCGATTTCAAAAGCACTTGCCATCGCTGCATTCAATTTTTCAATTTCTGCAGGCAAGAAACCTTTTGCTAATAATGATTCTTCATTGATAAATGGAGCACCTTTTAAAGTAGCATGTCCTTTTGCATAATTTACAATCTCTTCAATTTCTTTTTCTGAATATTTAAGATTGCGTAATGCTTGAGGCACACTTTGGTTGATGATTTTAAAATAACCACCACCACTTAATTTTTTGAATTTAACCAATGCGAAATCTGGTTCAACACCTGTTGTATCACAATCCATTACCAAGCCAATTGTTCCTGTTGGAGCAATTACAGTAGTTTGAGCGTTACGATATCCGTTTTTCTCGCCTAATTGAACAGCATCATCCCATGCTTTCGTAGCTGATTTCAATAAATAGTCAGGACAATATTTAGCATTGATACCATGAGGCTTGATTTCAATGCCTTCGTAAGCATCCATGGCATCATAAGCAGCTGCGCGATGGTTGTGCATTACTTTCAACATGTGATGTTTGTTCTCTTGGTATCTGTCGAAAGTGCCAAGGAAACCGGCCATTTCAGCGGAGGTTTTATAGGCGATACCTGTCATGATTGCGGTAATAGCACCTGCAATTCCTCTGGCTTGTTCGCTATCATATGCGATACCACTAACCATCAACATACTTCCAAGGTTAGCATATCCTAATCCTAAAGTTCTATAGTCATAACTCAATTGAGCTACTTCTTTAGAAGGGAACTGAGCCATCAAAACTGAAATTTCAAGAACAACAGTCCAAAGACGACAAGTATATTCAAATCCTTTTACATCGAAAAGGTTATTGTCTTCATTAAAGAAACGACGAAGATTCACACTAGCTAGGTTACAAGCCGTGTTATCAAGGAACATATATTCGCTACAAGGATTAGAAGCGCGAATTGGACCACCTTCTGGACAAGTATGCCATTCGTTGATAGTTGTATCATATTGTGTTCCTGGATCAGCACAACGCCAAGCTGCGTAATTGATTTGATCCCACAATTCTTGAGCTTTTACAGTCTTCATTGTTTTACCGGTACTTCT
>CANGEZ010000263.1 GCA_947452875.1 Chitinophagaceae bacterium | reverse complement strand
TTTGGCAATCTGGGCTCGATTGCGATAATGTGAAATTTACGGTAGGACAAACAGGACCCGGATTAGTTGACAAGGTGTTACCTGGTGAAGGAGTTCCACTGCAAGTTCCTGTAATATAGTCTATGATAAATGGTATGTCTTGTGCTGTTGCAGAACCGCCATCTGTAACATTTGAAAAAACACCAGCAGCTGTTCTTGATTTTGCATTATTACCCGGTTGGGTTGTGGTCCCAGCAACAGTGCTCAATGGAACAAATGAAGCGGTACCTGCAGCCTGAGTATTTCCTAAACTAAAAGCCACCCAATAATTTCCAGTTGTAAGTGGAACAGAAGGAACAGAGACTTCAATTTTCCAAAGTTGACGATCCAGATCACTTAGTGAATTCCCAACACGATAGATGTTAGCCGAGTATGAAGTATTGTATCTGTTTGTTGTAAAATCTCCAAAAACAGGAGCAGGATTACCTGTTGAAGGATCTGTATTAAAAATTGCCAATGTTGCAAAATTGAATGGAGTAGTGCTTCCTTGCAATCCAGAGATATAACCATAAAAAGTAAACTTGGTAACCGTCCAGTTGGCGCAAACAAAAAAATCATCTACTACTGTATTGGTTCCGGCAGTTGCACCAACTCCCAATGTGGTATTACCGGTTTGTAATTCACTCCAGGTTGAACCCGCAGGCGCTACAACCGCAGCTCCATTAAGTGTACCTGTAGACAAATTACAATTTACATACTGTTGCGCATAGACGCTATTTATCAAAACACACAAAACAAATCCGATAAGCAAAAAAAGTTTGCTATATCTCTTTGCGGGATTATGAGCCATCAATTTAGTTTTCTTTGCGGTAGTTGCGTAGATTTTCATCATGTGAAATTCTTTATAAATTAATAAATCTATCAATGCAAATCAATTCAGAAAAATCAATTTCATTTACAGTAAAATAGCGATCCGAAAAGGCATTGATATGTAGCCTTATAGGGTATATAACAGTAGCGGATAAAAAAATTATTTCAATGGTATCGGATAAGCTAATAATTAAAGGGAAAAATCAAGGCTCAAATTACTCTTTTTAAGCGAATTGTTAAATTTTTTTTACGAAAATTGTAGTGGCATCCTACCCTGAATTAAAATAAAGTGGAAAACCTGTTTGAAAAAAAACAAATATTTCCTTTTTGGTTATTTTTTTTCAAAAATTAAGGAGAATAAATAGAACATTACAAAGCAAAAAAGCAGGTTAGTTTACTGAGATCTTTTCCGTATGCTGATTATTGGCAGGTGTTTTTATTTTTATCATGTAAACTCCGGCAGCAAGAATCATTTTAGGTTCTAAAGAATAGCTGCTTACTGGCACTCCCGAATGATTGATTGATTTGGAGGCAATTAGCTGCCCAAGATCATCAAATAATTGTAATTCATAAACACCGGCGGTTTGATTATTGAAAGTAATGATTACTTTATTACCTGTAACCGGATTGGGAGAAATTACGAATGTTGGTTTTTGGTTTTCGTACCAAACTTTTACAATAGAAGTATATTTTTCATCCCCTGAATTGCCGACACTGTGAATTCTGTAAAAATTAAATCCATTGAAAGGAGTCGCATCATAATAATGGTAATTATAATTTCGTCCATCATTACCAATTGGAATTTGAGTGCTTATTTTACTAAAGTGAATTCCATCAGCAGACTTTTCTATTTCATACTTGTTTATTGCAAATTCACCTGCTACGTCCCACTCCACCTTTATTTTTTTATCTTCTCTTTTTGCGCGTATACCCGTAAACGATACAGGCAATGGCCTTAGCATTTTAAATACAATATAAAATCGGTCAGCTTGTCTTGAAGCTAGCTGATTATCGACGTCGAAATGATAAACAGTAGTATCTGTAAAACTTACCGGCCATTCTACATCAGCATATTTGTCTACAAGAAAAGCCGTCAAATCAGCATTTTCAAGACTTGTAGGAACAAATGCCAATGTATAATGCTGTTGTCTGAGATTGGTTATATTATACTGAATGGTATCGTCTGCGTTCACTGCATTTCTGGCATCGATAGCCAATAGTCTGCCCTGATTCAGCACTCCTGTATTCTCTCCGAAATTTAATAATTTCAAGGCGTCATTTTCGTCTACCCCATATTGTGAGTTCTCATCAAAAGCGACAATATTTCCATCGAGTACCCTAGACTGTGAGTCGCGTAAATGAAGCTTTAGCATTTTTAAAGAAGCATTATTGGCTCTTAAAACGGAGCGCTGTCCATTCACTTTATTTTTTTCTGCGAATTTCAATTGACCCCCAAAACCTGAGTAGACAAAGAAACCTTGACCAGATTGTATTTTGGAATAAGCTATTGCAGAATCGTAATTGGCGGTTCCTCCGGGTACAGGTTTCCATAAATTATAACTGCTGATGGTTTGAAAAGCGCCTAATCCATTCCCGCTTTGTAGCGCAGGATCCCAAACATAAAACGTCGGATTTAATCCTGTAGATGTCGTTAATACTTGTTGAAAATCTATAGGCGATGCGTATGGGTTACCTGCGCTTTGGAATTTACCTGCAGGTACACTTAAAGATAATGCTGAATCAGTGCCTGCTCCATAATAAATTTTCCCGGTTGTTCTTAATGTCACCGGAATAGCTGCAGCAGCGCTAGTCAAAATGCTTCTATCTCCTCTTACAAAAAACATATAACCCTTTGGATTAGCTATAGTTGTAGAGGTATTGGGTACACCGATGTAATTATTTGTTACATAATCATAAACTTTCATCGTGGCACCAGACGGTGTGTAAAAATCAAAACCTAATGATGAAGTAGCACCAATTAAATTACTGGTAATTGTGGTACCATAACCAGGTTTAGGATTGCTAGAAACAGAAGTTGCGCCTTCCTGCCATGCTTGTTTGATAGTTTGACCAAAAGTTGGTGTTGATAACAACTGCCATGATTTACCATGATTGACACCACTTGGAATAAATCGCTCAATTGTAAAGCAACCTACTCCAAGATAATTAATTACAGCAGTACTTGAAATTGAATCAATTCTTGTTGTTCCAACAATAGTTGATTTCATGGTAATGGTATCGCTGATATTAATGGTTGTCGCCTTAGCAATACGCAACACCCCTGTATCTGTTACCGCGAATTTTTTATTAAAATTAACCACACCAGATGCCTTATTAATTTCCAGTATATTCATTTTTGAAACGACACCTGTTGTGCCTCCAGGGAAGCCCTGATCAGTTGTCCCATTTATTTTATATACACCATTGTTTATAATAGAACCATTGTTTAATGTATTACCGCTAACAGAAAAAGTTCCATCATTAGATATGGTAATAGTGGCTCCTGTATTTATGGTAATATCTCTTGCTAATGCAGACTGAGCACCTGAGATAACAGGATTAAATGGAGTGCCCGAAGGGATGACCACATCTTTAACATTAGTTGGGATACCACCACACCAGTTATTTCCATCAAACCAGTTTGAGGATACGCCTGTCCATGTTGTTGTAGTAGCAGTAGTTACTGTTATTATAGCATTGGAACTCATATTTGAA
>CANGEZ010000262.1 GCA_947452875.1 Chitinophagaceae bacterium | reverse complement strand
ATTGAACAATTTTGAACTTATTGAACCTTTTAAACTTTTTATAATGAAACATACAAAATCAATTTTTGCCATTGCATTTACAGCAATAATAATTCTTACTGCTTGTAGTCATAAGTCAACACCAACAGCAGCTGCTGCTCCTAAGGAAGCACCAGCTCAATTTAATATGATGACGGCGTCAGCAGCACCTTCGGTTGTAGAAGGAGAGAAAGTATATACTGCCAAATGTGGTAAATGTCATGAATTAAAAAGACCTTCAGAGTATACCGCTAAAGAATGGACCTCTATCATGAGAAGTATGGCTGTTAAAGCAAAACTGAATGATGTTGAGAAATCAGATGTGATGGCATTTGTGGCGAATGGTGCGAGGGGGAAGTAAACCAAGCCCCCTTTAATTCCCCCAAAGGGGGAAGATGATTAAGTTTTGCACGTAAGTAAGATGATATGATTGAAGGTTTGATTCAGCGATGTCATCATACTTTTTATTTAGAATCCAGCTAACTAAACTTTGTTTAACACAACGTCCCTTGCAGGCGACATTGCTTAGAAGATAAAAGAAATAGAAATCAATTTGTAAAAAAAAGAGCTTCCAAAATGGAAGCCCGGAATTTAATGTAAATGCGTTGATTAGTTTTTGCTTTCAGGTTTTACTTCAGCTGTTTTTTCTTTGTCCTTATCTTTTGAACAAGATTTTCCTTGACAACAAGTTTTTCCTTTTGCACATTTTTTCTTTTTGCCTTTGTCTGTGTTAGCGAAAGAAACACCACTTACTAGTAAAGCAGCTGTAGCTAATAAAAATAATTTTTTCATTGTAAAATGTTTTATTGATTAATCGATAGTAAAAATAGTCATTAGTGACATTAAAACAAAACTCCAGTTTGTTATTTTTTTACAATGTAGCAATGACTGAAACACCTCCTTTCACCACTTCATTCATCTGAGCGTTAATCTTTGTACCAATAGGTAACAACAAATCTACTCTACTGCCAAACTTGATAAAGCCCATTTCTTCCGTTTGTTTAACTTGTTGGCCAACTTTTGTATAATTTATTATTCTTTTGGCCAACGCGCCGGCTATTTGCTTCACTAAAATTTCTTTATTCCCTTTTCTGATTACAATTGAATGTCTTTCATTTTCGGTTGAGGATTTCGGATGCCAGGCCACTAAATATTTTCCTTTGTGATATTGGTTGTATACAACTTCTCCTGTTACAGGGTTTCTGTTTACATGTACATTGGCAGGACTCATGAAAATAGAAACTTGTAATACTTTTCCTTTGAAATATTCTTCATCAATGGTTTCTTCAATTACCACAACTTTTCCATCGCATGGTGCAATGATTAGGTTGTCGTCAATCGTATATTTTCTGTTAGGAATTCTGAAAAAAGAAATGATAAACAACCAAAGCAAAAACGAAATACCTGCAAAAATCCAACATAGTATACAGCAGGAAGTGCAAAGAAATTTAAAAACTATAATATTCAACAATGCCAATATAAATGCTGTGATGGCAATTGTTTTGTATCCTTCTTTATGAATCGTCATTTTAAAAATTTGAGTGGCAAATGTACAACGAAGAAAAGATTATTGAACCGTATTACATAAAATATTTGATGTAAAGCCATACCGCCGGAGCGGCAAAAAGAAAGGAATCAAAACGATCTAAAAAGCCACCATGACCAGGCATGATATTGCCACTATCTTTCACGCCCGCCATTCTTTTCAACTTGCTTTCAAACAAATCTCCCAATGTTCCGAATACAGCACAGAGTGAAGAAATGATGATCCAGTTTTGAACAGTCAATGAATTAGGAAATAATGATGTTTTAGAAAATAATAAAGTAATTGCTACCACACATAAAATAGCTCCACCGATAGTGCCTTCCCATGTTTTTTTAGGAGAAATTTTTGAGAAAGGTGTTTTGCCGATGAATGAACCAACGATATAAGCCATGGTGTCGTTGATCCAGATGGAAAAAAATATTGCGGCGGGGAATATTGAATCCAGATAAACGGAATCACCATCACCTTTGATGCTTAATTTAAAAATAGTATAAAATGGATAATAAATATAAATAGTGCCAATAATTGCCCAGATAATTCTATCATTAGAATACTTTTCCGGAAAAGTCAACTTTATTAGTTTGGAAAACTCCCACACACATCCCATTGCTATAATTATAAACAAAGCCATGAAAGCATGAGGGTTAAAAAATATACCACCCAGCATTACTGCAGCAAATACAATGGCAGTGAGTGCTCGGGTTTTGAAGGTTTGGAGGTTGAAAGCCATAAAGAAATAAGTTGCTTTTTTTAGAATTTTTTATTTTTTTGCCACAAAGACACAAAGGCACTAAGTTACACAAAGGCTTATCCAGCCTATCTAGCCTATCTAGCCTATCTAGCTTATCCAGCTTATCAAGCTTATCAAGCTCTATCTACCCCCAAACAAATCCCCCTCAATCATCGCTTGCTCCTTCACATAAATCTTCATACTATTATCTTCAGAATATTTTTTAAGAAAAACGAACAGATAATACAAAGCCACCGCTCCTACAATGCCAAACCACCAATCCATTTTTACATCCATTTTACTGACATCAATTTTTTTGTTATTCATGGTCATATAATAAACCTGGAATACGGCAATGGCGTTATTTAAAAAATGAGCGACGATATTTACCCAAATGTTTTTTGTTTTGTAGAACATTAATCCCAATACAAAACCCAATACGGCGCGACTTAAAAATAAATACACCGACATGTGAATCAAACTAAAAATCAAAGACGTTACAATGATAGCAATAAGCGGTTTCTTCCACCATTTGATTAGTATTTGTTGTAGAGCACCTCTGAAAAATAATTCTTCGAACATGGCAGGAAGAAAAGCCATAATTACCAATGATAATAATAAATCGGGAATGCCCTGAATATGACTCAATGCCATTACCTGATCGTTATACATGTTCTCCAGTTTTATGGCATAAGCATCTAATGATGGGAAATGTTTCGTTATCATTTCTGTCAAATCCTGTAAACTACCAGCCGCAATATTCGCCGTGAAAATGATTAAAAACCCAATCACAATTTGTTGGATATTGATGTGTTTACTAAAACCCAACCAAAGCAGTTGTCTACCATGACAAACAAAAGAATACATCAAGGCCGGGATACAAAACATCATCAGTGTACTAAAAAATTGCAACCATCTTGCTGCATTCACATTTTTGGGATCTTCCATGGCTTTCAACATCGCATCGCCCATTTTTTCAAATGGTGTTCCCGAGGGAATCATTTGCATTCCAATGATAAATTGAATGATGGCTGCTAATATCATTCCAACGCCGATAAATAATATCAGCATTCCTAATTGTCCTAGTCCGGTAAAACCTTTATTGCTCTTGTATTGCATAGACGGTTTTTAAATTGTAATTTCGCCTGCAATATACAAATTATCTATGCCTCAAATCGGCAATATCATATTACCAGAATTTCCATTGTTATTGGCGCCCATGGAAGATGTCAGCGACCCGCCATTCAGAGCTGTTTGTAAAGACAACGGCGCCGACCT
>CANGEZ010000261.1 GCA_947452875.1 Chitinophagaceae bacterium | reverse complement strand
GTTATGTCTTCAAACTCACCGAAATTTTGTGGGCGGTTATCCATGGCCGATGGTAATCGAAATCCATAATCGACAAGAACAAGTTTTCTGCTTCTATCACCACCATACATGCCACTGATTTGCGGAATGGTTTGATGACTTTCATCAATGATGGTAATGAAATCTTTTGGAAAATAATCTAACAAACAGAAAGGTCTGGTGCCGGGTTTGCGGCGATCGAAGAAACGAGAATAGTTTTCAATACCTGAGCAATAACCCAACTCACGAATCATTTCCAAATCATAATTTACTCTTTCGCTGATTCTTTGTGCTTCAATATATTTTCCTGAATTTTTAAAGTAGTTTACTTGTGCCGCGCACTCATCTTGAATATCAGAAATCACTTGCGCCATCATGTCTTTGGGTGCTAGATATAAATTTGCTGGAAAGATGGCTGCATGATCAACAGCTCCTATTCTTTTACCAGAAATCAATTCAAGAGTTTCAATGCTTTCAATTTCATCACCAAAAAAACAAACACGATATCCAAAATCGACATAAGGTAAATTGATATCGATCGTGTCGCCTTTTACCCTGAAAGAGCCTCTTTCAAAATCACCCTGACTTCTATGATAGGTTGAATTCACCAAAGCATGCAAAAATCCTTGACGGGAAATCACTTGTCCCTGATGGATTCTGATAATTCCATTTTCATAATCTGTTGGATTACCCATACCATATATACAACTCACACTGGCAACGACAACAATGTCTCTTCTGCCGCTTAACAATTGGGCGGTAGCTTGCAATCTGAGTTTATCAAGTTCTTCATTGATGCTTAAATCTTTTTCAATGTAAGTATTGGTAACCGGCATGTACGCCTCGGGTTGGTAATAATCGTAGTATGAAACGAAATAACCGACAGCGTTTTCAGGAAAAAACTGCTTGAATTCGCCATAAAGTTGGGCTACCAAGGTTTTATTATGAGTCAGCACCAAAGTTGGACGTTGTAATTTTTCAATCACATTCGCCATGGTAAATGTCTTTCCACTTCCCGTTACGCCCAATAATGTTTGATAACGTTCTCCATCGAGAATACTTTCGGTCAACTGCCTGATCGCTTCAGGTTGGTCGCCTGCCGGTGGAAATTCTGAAAACAGTTTGAAAGACATAATAAAAATTGGAGGTTAAAATTAGACATTTATTCAGTGAAATAATTTTACTAGTGGTAATATATGTTCTGAGGTACTTAATACATATATTTCACTCGTTAATGACAAAATCCCCATTGTTATTGATAAATTAACCAACATATTCCTCAAAACGCCTTGCCAACCCGTTATTTAGTGTTACCTTTGCGCGTCAAAAAACAGCAGGTTTTGCTGTTAGCCATAAATTGTAAGCCGTATTCGCTCACTTTCAGCTAAAAGCAAAATCCAAAAAAAACTTATATGAATATTAGAAACATTGCCATCATTGCGCACGTTGATCATGGAAAAACAACATTGGTGGACAAAATCTTGCATGCAACTAAGGTTTTCCGTGATAATCAGGATACCGGAGAGTTGATTATGGACAGTAATGACCTTGAAAGAGAAAGAGGTATTACCATTTTCAGTAAAAATGCATCGGTAACTTACAAAGACACTAAAATTAATGTCATCGATACTCCTGGTCACTCGGATTTCGGAGGTGAGGTAGAGCGTGTATTGAAAATGGCTGATGGCGTAATTTTATTGGTGGATGCTTTTGAAGGTCCAATGCCTCAGACAAGATTCGTGTTGCAAAAAGCGCTTCAGTTGAATTTGAAACCTATTGTAGTTATCAATAAAGTTGACAAACCTAATTGCCGTCCTGATGAAGTTCATGACGCCGTTTTTGAATTGTTTTTCAATTTGGATGCTACGGAAGAGCAATTGAATTTCCCTACGTTCTATGGTTCAGGAAAAAATGGTTGGTTCAATAATTCATTAACTCAGATAGATAATATCAATCCATTATTGGATGGTATTTTGGAATATGTGCCTGAGCCTAAGATAAACGAAGGTCCTTCACAAATGCAAATCACTTCATTGGACTATTCTTCATTTTTGGGAAGAATTGCAGTAGGAAAAGTAGCGAGAGGAGTGATAAAGGAAAACCAGCTGATTGCTTTGATGCAAGCAGATGGTACGAATAAGAAAATGCGTATTAAAGAATTGCATGTATTTGAAGGCATGGGTAAAAGAAAAGTGAGTGAGGTAAAAGCAGGTGATATTTGTGCGGTTGTAGGTTTGGAAGAATTCAACATTGGTGATACCATTTCTGATCCAGAAGTATTGGAAGCATTACCGGTAATCAGTGTTGATGAGCCGACGATGAGTATGATGTTCAGCATCAACAACTCGCCATTCTTTGGTAAAGAAGGAAAATTTGTTACCAGTCGTCACTTGCGTGATCGTTTGATGAAAGAAACTGAAAAGAATTTGGCTCTTCGTGTAGAGGATACCGATAGTGCGGATTCAATGTTGGTTTACGGAAGAGGTATTTTGCATTTGGGTATTTTGATAGAAACCATGCGCAGAGAAGGTTTTGAATTGACTGTAGGACAACCACAAGTATTAGTTAAACATATCGACGGTGTAAAATCAGAGCCATATGAAATTTTGGTGGTAGATGTACCAACAGAATTTAGTGGACGTGTAATCGACATGGTTACCCAACGTAAAGGTGAAATGTTGATCATGGAAACCAAAGGTGAAATGCAGCATTTGGAATTTGACATTCCTTCAAGAGGGTTGATTGGATTGAGAAGCAGCATGTTGACCAATACAGCAGGAGAGGCCGTAATGGCTCATCGTTTCAATGCTTACAAGCCTTGGAAAGGAGCTATTCCTGGAAGAAACAATGGTGTGTTGTTATCAAAAACAACTGAAAAAACTACAGCTTATTCAATTGATAAATTACAAGATAGAGGAAGATTCTTTGTAGATCCAGGAGACGATGTGTACACAGGACAAATCATTGCTGAACATATCAAGCCAGGAGATTTGGTAGTGAATGCAACTGAGGCAAAAAAATTAACCAACCATAGAGCGAGTGGTTCTGATGATGCCAGTCGTGCTGCACCTAAAATTATGATGACGCTTGAAGAGTGTATGGAGTACATCCAACAAGACGAGTGTATTGAAGTAACGCCAAAAAGCATCAGATTGAGAAAGACTATTCTTAATGAGGATGACAGAAAAAGAGTGAGCAAGTCGATGGGACAGGAAGCTTAATTTCAATCGTAAATATTTATTAAAACCCGCGTTATATTTCGCGGGTTTTTTATTTTACAATCAGCGAAATGATTTTTTTAGACCTGTTTTTTAGTAAAACAATCTTGCAATAAAAATGTATTTTTGCGACTCGATATTTTACAAGGTAGTTGTAAAAAACTTGAATGAATATTGGTCCCGTAGTTCAATGGATAGAATACCCCGAGGTCTCGGGGCTAAACATTAGATCCAAGTTCTTTTTTTATGGTCCCGTAGTTCAATGGATAGAATACCCCGAGGTCTCGGGGCTAAACATTAGATCCAAGTTCTTTTTTTATGGTCCCGTAGTTCAATGGATAGAATAGAAGTT
>CANGEZ010000260.1 GCA_947452875.1 Chitinophagaceae bacterium | reverse complement strand
TGCAGGCATTTATTCTGGTTGGACAGACAAAGAAACCGGAGAGCTGGTGCAGACATTTTCTATTCTCACAACAGAGGCCAATCCTTTGATGGCAAAGATTCACAACCTCAAACATCGCATGCCTGTAATAGTCGATCCATTGCAATATCAAAACTGGTTGCAGAAAGACACCACAACTGAAATGATAAATTCTTTTTTACATCCTTACCCCGAGGAAAATATGGATTATTATCCCATTAGTAAACGGATCACTTCGAGAACGGAGGATAGTAATGTGCCGGAGACGATAGAGCCTCACCCCCTAACCCCTCTCCAATAGAGAGGGGAGCAGGCCTCACCCATAACAATTCCATCTTTTGGAATGTCAGAATTGTCTTTCAGAAAATAAATCTCATAGCTCCCTTATCCTTTGGAGAGGGGTTGCCTGCCTGCCGGTAGGCAGGGGGGTGAGGCTTAACTTCCCCCTTTGGGGGATCGAGGGGGCTGCTACGTAATCCTACTTACCCTATCGCATACGAAATACGTGACTTTACAACTCCACTTGACAATTACTATGATTCCCGTCAGCGAGGGTGTATGTTTGTATCAGTTATCCGATATCCATGATGCTAACGAATTATCCTATGAAATCTAACAAATATCCAATCCAACGAAAAGACCAATGGCTTCAATATCCTAAAAACTAAAGCAAATGCCTTAAAAAAATTATCGAAGCCATATAAGAAACCCCGAATTATCTCGGGGTTTTTTTATTGTTGAGGAAAGTTAAGCGGTACTGAAGAAATATTAGCTTTAAAATTTGGCTATGTCGAGTCTGTGGACGTAATATTGCGATATTGCAATATTGCAATATGAAAACACCTATTATATTTTCACAAAAAAAATCCCAGCTACCAGAGGCAACCGAGACTTTATCAAAACTTGTCAACTTATTTTAGGACAATACAAAATGATGTTGATATACTTGAATCTAAAACGTTTTATCCAATGTAATTATTGGTAAATTTCTTTTATAGATTGCTGATATTTCTCCATGATTATTTTTCGCTTCAAACTTAATTTAGGGGTCATCTCGCCTGTGTCGACTGTCCATTCATTAGGCAGTAAACTGAATTTCCTTACTTGTTCAACATGATTGAATCCGAGATTGAAATTATTGATCACATCTGTATAAAGCTGAAAAACTGCAGGATTCAAAACAGCATCATTAAAATTTGTGAAAGGAATATTGTTTTGCATCATCCATTCTTTCAAATTCACAAATGAAGGCACAATCAATGCCGCAACAAATTTTTGATCCGCACCCACAATCATTACCTGTTCAATTAGTGGCGATTCTTTTAACCTGTTTTCAATTGCCGTTGGCGCCACATATTTACCACCGCTGGTTTTAAACAACTCTTTCTTTCTGTCTGTAATCTTCAAATATTTATTGTCTTCGAAAACACCAATATCTCCGGTATGTAACCAGCCGTTAATAATCACTTCTGCAGTAAGGTCGGGCCTTTTGTAATATCCCATCATCACACTCGGACCTTTTACACAAATCTCTCCATCGGCTTCTAGTTTTACTTCTTGTCCTTCTATTACCAAACCTACCGTACCAAATTTGGTTCCGCCTTTTTTGCAACAATTCACGCTGATAACAGGACTATTTTCTGTTGGTCCATAACCCTCATAAACAGGAATGCCCGCGGCTGTAAAAATCCGTAGCAGTTTTACCTGACATGCTGCGCCACCAGTTATTAAATAACGAACATTCCCTCCAAGTGCTTCTCTCCATTTATTGAAAATTAGTTTATTCGCTACCGTTAGTTGCAGATTATATAACAAACCACCCGATTGCAAATTGTCGTATCGTTCTGCCAATCCAACGGCCCAGAAAAATAATTTCCGTTTTATGCCCGTCAGTTCTGAACCTTTGAGCATGATTTTTTCAAATACTTTTTCGAGCAAGCGAGGAACTGTTGTGAACAAAACGGGTTTTACTTCTTTTAAATTATCGCCAATCGTGTCCAAGCTTTCAGCATAATAAATGGAAATGCCTGTGTACATATAGATATAAGTGGCAACCCTTTCAAAAATATGATTCAATGGTAAAAAACTGAGTGCTTTGCCTTCGGGCATGGTTGGAAATGGAAATGTTTTTACCGCGTTCAGAACATTCATCACGAGATTTTTATGACTGAGCATTACGCCTTTCGGAAAGCCGGTTGTACCTGAGGTATAGATTATGGTTACACATTGATCTGGCAAAATGCTGTCTTTGATTTTTTCAACGGTAGCAATATTTTCTGGTGAATGTTGCTCGATTAAAAACTTCCAGTTTTTTGCTGAAGGCAGTTCATCAAAACTATAAATGCTAATTAAACAAGAAATTTTATTCTTAAGACCATTTACTTTATCAAATAATTCTTGTCCACTGGTGAAAACATATTTTACAGCAGCGTCATTGAAAATAAATTCAATTTCATTGGAGTTTGTTGTGGGATAAATCGGGACTAGTAAAACGCCAATTTGCTGACAAGCCAAATCCAGAAGAATCCATTCCGGACGATTTCTTGAGATAACCGCAATTTTATCCTGGTTTTCAACCGTCATGTCATTACCACTCAATCCCAATTGCAATAAACCAGCACTTAGCCTGTTCACCAAATCAATAACCTCTTCTGTACTGTATGATTTCCATTGGCCATCAACTTTCTCAGAAAGCAATTCTTTTTTGGTGAAATGTCTGTGCTGTTCGTATAAAAAGTCAAAAACTCTTGATTGTTCATTCATAAATTATGATGCTTAAAATGACTTGTTTAAATAAGCGGAAACTAAGGTAAGGAAATTGGGAGGAGAAAATGGAGAATGGAGAATGTAAAAAGCCCCCTCAGTCCCCCAAAGGGGGAAGTTTTCATTCGGAAATATAAAAAAGCTTTCGTGTTACTTTGTGCCTTAGCGCCTCCGTGGCGAAAAAATAAATAATAAGGAAGTAAAAATAAGGATTAAGGAAGTTTGGACTCTGTGAAGTCTCTATACTCTCTCTTCTCCGCGGTAAACAATTCGTGAATTCGTGGTTTTACCTCCCAAACTCGCCCCCCAAACTAATTTTCCTCAAAAAATCTCCAAAAAACAACAAAATACCTTAAGTTTGTTACCTAAATCAATTTTCATAATCACTCTAATAACAATAAAAATGAAAAAATTAAGTCTTTTTGTTTTATCAACTTTATTATTCGCAGGCATCAGCTTTGCTCAATCAGCAAAAACTGCAGAATGGCCTGAAATGAAATCTTTTCATACTTTAATGTCTGCTACATTCCATCCTGCTGAAGAAGGTAACTTCGCTCCTTTGAAAGAAAAAGTAGCACAATTGTACAGAGCTTCTAAAGTATGGTACGCATCTGAAATTCCTGCAAACTACAAACCAGAAGAAACAAAAGCTATTCTGAACAAATTGATGATTCAATGTCATGATATTTGGGCTCAGGTAGATGCTAAAGCTTCAGATGAAAAATTAAAACAAATGATTACCGAAGCACACGACAGTTTCCACAAAATTGTAGGAGAGTGCAAAAAAGATAAATAATCTATCAAACGATATTTTT
>CANGEZ010000259.1 GCA_947452875.1 Chitinophagaceae bacterium | reverse complement strand
TCTTGAGGAATGGAATTGATTTTATTATTGAGCGCATCTTCCGAATAGCTTTCAAAACGAGTGACACTGCTTTCATTGAATTGAACAAACACTTTCATTACTATAAAAGTGGCAGCTGTATTTTGGGCTTCCCTGAAATCTAAACTTCTATTGAGGTTATCAAATTGCATTTCAACAGCAGCTGTAGAAAAAGCATTTTTACCAAATTCATCGGTATAGAAAACAATAATATTTAAACCTGTATCCAGCAGGAAGTCTTCGTTGTCTCTGTTTTTTTTTGAGTCGATTTGGTCTACAATATTGTTGTTATTTAATTTAATGGAAATGATATCAGAACTTTTGTTACCTGAGAATTTTACGGAACCGTATTTTGTTTTTGCAAACAAAGTATCTATGATTCCAAAATAACAAGGCGAAATTTTAGGTTGAAGTATTTTATGTGTGCTGCTGTCGGTCCAGGGGTCATTATTAATTTTCTTTAAAATGATTTCCCCATTTTCCAGTAGCGAAAATAATTGTTCGGCAAGTGCAACGTGATTTTTTGAGAAATCCTTCAAATCCGGCATTTTCAATCCATTGTTTTTCTTCGATTTGATAGAAATCCTGTCGAGCTCCAATGATGAAATACCTTTACTGTCTTTACCATAATTGAAAGTTCCATTTATAAGCGAAAGCTCATTTCCAAGGCTGAATGGTTTTTCAGCAACTGCAAATTTTTGAGTGCTGATGGCCAGTTGACGCATGTTCTTTTTTACCAACAACAATTGATAAGTGGCATCAAAACTATCCAATGAAATTTTTAGTTGTGCAGGATATAAAATACTTTTTTCAGGATTGCCAACTTCCAGTGAAATGTCAATTCCTGTCTTTGAATTTTCTTGTCTGATGTGACTTGTCCATTTGCCAATAAAAACTTCCTGAGCATGTAATTGGCTCATTAGAAAAAGAAAAGTAATTAATAAAGAAAATCGGTTCATCAGTTAAAAATAAAGGTATTCTAAACGATATTTTCTCAAGAACACAACATAAAATTACTCAAATAATTCGAGTTTGTTTTTAGGTCTTCTTTCGTCCTGCCATTTGAAGTTTTTCAAAAACTTTACAGCCGCCGGAATCTGATTCATCGGATACAAAGTGCCATCCACGTCATTGATAAATTTTATTCTGTTGATTTCTTTGTTGGTGAAAATGATGTCGATGACATCGCCTTTGCTTCTGTTCATGCCAATATAAGCACTGTCATTATCCTGAGGATAAAATATGCTTTCTGCTGGTGAGCCTTTGACTCGTATGTAATCAATATTTCCATCTTTAAAAAATCCATTCAAAGTTTTACCTGCCATCTGGTTGTAAAATCCATCGCTGGTTTTATTTATCACCATAGCGTTAAAAAAAACATGCAACTGTTTGGCTTTCTGATTTTCTGTGTTTAAATAAATTGTATCACCGGTGAGTTGTGTGTTGTTGTTCCAGCAAATGGGGTTGCCAAATAATTTGAATGCAGAATCAACAGTAGAGTAGTGCAGACTATCACTTACCGCTTGCAATGAATCATTGAAAATCCTTACATGGTGAAAGCCGATGAAATAACGAACGGTGTCTTGCGAATGGTTGTTGACATCAATGGCCTGAATTTTTTGCAGCGTATCGTTGGTTGTACTTATTTTTTTGTCGGTACTGTCTTTAATCCTTCTACCTGAAAAAAGAGTATCTGCTGCAATGTATGTACTGTCGTTATCTCGATATAAAATCATTACAGGTTTTCTTGTTGCCAAAAAACTACTGTTCTTTTTATCGATGTGAATTTCGTTTCCTAAAACAATCACATTATTTGAGCTGTCTACAAATTTGCCATTGCCTTCAATTTGTATTGAGTTGCTTTTTTCATCGATGGCGATTTTGTTTCCACTGATAAAACGGGTGCTGTCTCTGAAAATGGTTTTATCCAGAAATACGGCTTCCCCTGTTTGAAGATTGTAACTTCCCGATTTCGTGTCAACGACACCGTTATCCGAAACGATATGCGTTGGTGAAATGAAGTATGCATTTTTAAAAGCAGTGTTGTATCGCAAACTATCTGCAGTCATATTGTATTTCGGATCGGTAAGATGTACATTTCTTTTAAAGAAAGCATCTTTTGTGTCTGAATAATAAACACCTTCTTCACTCGATAGTGTTGTTTTTTCATTCACTACTTTTCCGCCATTTTTATAAGTGGCTACTCCTGTTTTAAGATTGTATTCAAGATTGTTTGTAGTGAGTTTAGCTCTTCCATCTGATAGCCTAACATCATTTGAAAGATAGGCCATTTGCTCATTGCCAATATACTTCAAATACTGCGAGTAAGTATTAACCGTGTCGGCATCATTGATGTGAACATTCCCGAAAACTTCAGCTATTCCTAAAGCTTTGTCGAGTACAATGCTATCTCCTTCAAGAATGGTATTGCCTTGTCTTACTTTGGCATTACCTGCTAAGGTTTGAAAAACGGTTCCATTGCCTAAAGTAATTTGTCTGAGGTTTTTGGCACTGATAATTTCAATGGTTCTGATGGTGTCCGTTGGCGCGATTGAAAATTGTTTTACCTGAGCTTGTAATGAACTGCCAAAAAATAAAGTAAATGCAACAAAAAAAATGAGTAACAGTTTTAATACGCATTTATATGATAAATCAGTTTTGTTCATTGAGAGGGTTGCCAGATTAATGTAGGTTTTTTATTTGTTTAGGTATGGTGCATTTGAAGTGTCGGGTAATGGAGATAAAAGCGGAGTTTGTTTTTCTTTTTTTCCAAACATCGAAACTGAAACATATCTTTTTGGATGCATTCTGATATCATCAAGCAAGACATTGATTTTGTTAGCAGTTGAGTTCAGATTTTTGTATAGAGATGGATCATTCATCAATAATCCAACGGAACCTTCTTTGCTGTTTAATTTTTCAACAGTTTGTTTTAATGAATTGATGGTTAATTGTAAACTAGTTAATGTTTTTTCCAAATCAAGTTCAGATAAGTGAGAGGCTGTTGTATTTAAATTATTAAGTATGCTGTCGATTTTTTTATTGTTAGCAGTTAGATTTCCAGTAAATTTTTCTGCGTTGGTTATCGTATTGGTAAGAGGTCCTTTTTTATCAAGAAGCATTTGAAGAGAGGCAGTTGCATGATTCAAATTTTCTAAAGAAGTGGCAATGTTTTGTTTGTTGTTGTTATCAAATAAACTGTTTACATTATTAAGCAATGAATCTATTGAATGCACAGACTTATTTACAGAAGTAAGAATGGGATCTACTTTGCTATTGATAATACCTTCCAAAAATCCTTCACTTGTTTCTGTTAGGATGGTATCACCATTTTTTAAATAAGTATTGTTGTCGCCAAGTTTGATTTCCATTTTTGTAACTGTTAATGGATTGGGATTGACACTCGCTAAAGAGTTTGAAGGAATGTTGATGTCTTTTTGAATAGAAATAGACACTAGAATTTCTTTCATGTTTTTATCACTAGAAATATCATTCACAATACCAACTTGTAAACCTTTTATGATAACAGGATTTGAAGATGTGAGTCCCTGTACATTGGTATACTTCGCATAAATGGTCATGTTTTTCGAAAACATTT
>CANGEZ010000258.1 GCA_947452875.1 Chitinophagaceae bacterium | reverse complement strand
CAAACATCGTTTGGTATCTTGCCTCCGGTAATTGGCATTGGACTTGCCAATTATTTCAGTAGAAAAAGCAGGGCCAAAACCGGAAACAGCGATGAGGTTTTTGAGAGTGAAGACAAAGAATGGCTCGTGAGTTATTGTAAAGAGGTGCTGAAAAAAGAACATTACGATTATTTTGTTTTCGGACATAGACATTTACCTCTGGATATTCAACTCAAAGAAAACAGCCAATACATCAACCTTGGCGATTGGATAAAATATTTCAGTTATGCCGAATTGGAAGACGGACAACTTCAATTAAAATATTACAACCCTTGAGTCGATTACAAAAATATCTCACCGGTTTTATGATGATGATTTTGTTGTCATCAACAGCAATTGCGCAAACGGAAAATCATTTTCAATTCATAAAAAAAATCCCTGGCAAATACACTTATTTTAATGTAGATGCGCTGGAAAATATTTATGTCATCACTCCGGATTTTCAATTGAAGAAAATGAATAATGACGGAGCTATATTGTCAACTTTCAATGATGTAAAAAAATACGGAACACCATCTTACATTGATGTCAGCAATCCACTTAAAAATCTAATTTACTATAAATCATATGGCATCATTGTTACATTAGACAAGTTGCTCACTTTTAGAAACAGTATCAACCTTCGTGCTAAACAATTGTTCAATGTGGCTGCCATTGCAACTTCTTACGACAATAACATTTGGCTTTTTGATGGCGCCGCATTGAAAATAAAAAAGCTGGATGACCTTGGCAATACAATCTCTGAAGGGCAGGAGCTCACTTTATTTGGTGACAATATTCCCGAACGTGTAGATTTTCTCGCCAATGAAAAACAATTGTTACTTTATGATGAACATAAAGGTTTTTATTGTTTTGATTGGAATGGAACTTTTAAAGACAAAGTCATTCCTTTTTTGAATTGGAAAAATGTTGGGCTTAGCGAAAATGCTATTTATGGTTTTAGTGGTAATAAACTCTTGTCTTATGAATGGCAAAGTCTAAACCTCAAAGAATTCAACTTGCCAGAAGGCTTGTCAGACAATGATAAAATGAAAGTAGTCAACAGAAAATTATATGTGCTTACAGATGATGGCGTTCGCATCTATTCCATTGATTGATGTTGTGTCAATGATTGAAAATTAAAAATTCAAAATTAAAAAGGGGACTTCGACATTTTTTACTTTTACCCCGAGGTTTCGGGACAAGCTTTTTAAAATTTGACTTAAATATAAATGCATGAAATTTCCAGATTTTACCATACTCGACAACAATATCAGAATGTTGCTTTTGGTATTTGTTATTATAGCAATTGTAGGTATGTTCAGGAAATGGTTGTCGAAACACATTGCGTCGCTGCTTTTTATGTCGATTCAGCAACGATGGCATTCAGTTGAAAAACACCAATTCACTGGTCTTATCATAAAGCCACTTGGTAGATTTTTAGCCGTATTGATTTCCATTTTAGCCATAGGCAGACTTAATTTTCCATCTGCATTTCTTTTCAATTTTTATGGGCTCTCATCTGAGATGGTTCTTCATGCTGTTGGAAAATGTTTGATATTGATTTATTTCATTTGGGTGGTACAAAGTTTTATCGATTTCATTGCATTGGTATTAGACATCAATGCGAAGGCGACCAAAGACAAAGGAGATGACCAGCTTATTGTGTTCTTCAGGGATTTTGTAAAGGCCATCATTTACATCATTGGCGTTTTGTTTATTTTGAAAATTGGGTTCAGAGTTGATGTAGGCGCTTTGCTTACCGGCTTAAGTATCGTCGGTGCTGCATTGGCATTGGCCGCAAAAGAAAGTATAGAAAACTTGATTGCATCCTTCATCATATTTTTCGACAAGCCTTTTTTTACAGGTGATATTGTGAAAGTGAATTCCGTTTCAGGTACAGTAGAGCATATTGGTTTGAGAAGCACCAGAATCAGAACGAATGACCAAACCTTGGTTTCAGTTCCTAATAAACAAATGGTAGATGGTATTGTCGATAATTGGAGTATGCGTTCGAGCAGAAGAGCTGAATTTAAAATAGAAATCAGCAGCAACAGCAAAACGTTTAACATAGAGCAATTCATGGCTACCATAAAATCATTTCTTGAAAATAAAAAACCTGTTGTAACGAAATACACTGTCTTCATAACAGATTTTCATAAGTCTAGTGTAACCGTCACCGTTGAGTACTTTACGATTCCTTTTGAAATGGATGATTTTCTGGCAGTAAAACAACAGACTGCTATTTGTATTAAAGAAGCTTTGGAAGCGCATCAACTTAAAATGGCAAACCCAACTACAGACATTAATATTTTCAATTCAGATTCGGGGAATGTAGCGCCTGTATCTAACAGTATTATTTAATCATCTCTGCAATTTCCATATCCCATTTTCCGGTTTTGCCGTATTCCACCACACGGCCGATTTCTTTACCGCCTTTCATAATGATGATGGTTGGAACGTTAGTGATATTAAATGCATGAGAGATATTGCCAATGGTATTTTTATCTCTATCGACACCATAGAAACTAATGGCAGAATCGGGAAAGCCGCTTAGCTCCTGTATTTTAAAGAATTTTGGTAAGATGTATTGGGTGTCATCACACCATGAGCCACCAAACAAAACAAAATGAATTGAATCTTTTGCGACTGCAAATGCGTTTACGATTTTTAGTTCAGGAGTATAACCTGTTTGTCCTGAAGCATACCAAGTAAATGTTTTATCGTTTTGAAGTGTGTATTTATTGATTACTCCAACATATGCTTTGCCACCGGTTTTGGGATCAGGTGAAATGGTATATGGCGTTTGTGCATGAACGGTAGCGGATGTAAAAAAAATCAAGAATACTAGAATAAATTTCATTTTTATCAATTTAATTCAAAATTAAAAATTCATAAAACGGAACAACGATTTTTACTTTTTAATTTTGGCTTTTGAATTTGTCTTAACCATTTATTCATAAAAGGTTAGCAGCTTTACAAACCACCTTTAAGTTCGTGCAAAAAGCCTTTTAGATTTTTCAGTGATTCAATCATTTCAAATTTCTTATCGGCGTTTTTGCTTTTCTTTAAAAAATCCTTAGCACCATCGATCGTATATTTTCTTTCTCTGAGTAAGTGATGAATCAATTTTAAATTTTTAATGTCTTCAGGACGAAACAGTCTATCACCTTTCCCGTTTTTCTTTGGCTTGAGTACATCAAATTCATTTTCCCAGAAACGCAATAATGAAATATTCACTTTAAACATTTCAGAAACGGCACCAATACCATAATATCTTTTTGAAAACAACTCTTCATCATCAGGAATTTCCACTTTTTCAACACTGGCTGCCATATCGCTCAATTTCATTCTGCCACGAGTAGATTTTTTTTGTTCGGTTTTTGGCTTGATGGTTTGTATAGGTCTTACATCCACTTCAATTGGCTCTTGCGGAGCTGCCATGACTTGCTTTGGTGGAACCAGTTTTTTTTCCGGTTTCGGTTCTTCTTGCGGAAAATCAAAGTCAAATGAGGTTTGTTTCAATTTCATGTATTTATTATGTAAGGAATTACTCTAAAATAAAGAATTTCAACTACAGTTAGTCAAAACTTTTTGCACTACCTGT
>CANGEZ010000257.1 GCA_947452875.1 Chitinophagaceae bacterium | reverse complement strand
GGCTGCTGTAAAAGCGCCAGGATTTGGTGACAGAAGAAAAGAAATGTTGCAAGACATCGCGATCCTAACTGCAGGTATCGTTGTAAGTGAAGAACAAGGTTACAAATTAGAAAATGCTGATTTGACTTATTTGGGTCAAGCGGCTTCTGTAACAATCGATAAAGACAATACAACCGTTGTTGGTGGTAAAGGTAAAAAAGTAGATATCACTGCAAGAGTAAATCAAATAAAAGCTCAGGTAGAAAATACAACCAGCGATTACGATCGTGAAAAATTACAAGAGCGTTTGGCTAAATTAGCTGGTGGTGTTGCGGTATTGTATGTTGGTGCTGCTACTGAAGTGGAAATGAAAGAAAAGAAAGATAGAGTAGATGATGCATTACATGCCACTCGTGCTGCTGTTGAAGAAGGAATTGTTCCAGGTGGTGGTGTAGCTTATATACGTGCAGTATCTGCTTTGGATGCAAAAGTAAAAGGACAAATCGCCGACGAACAAACTGGTATGCAAATCGTTAGACGTGCTTTGGAAGAACCCATGCGTACATTAACTGCAAATGCAGGAATTGACGGCTCAATCGTTGTTCAAAGAATTAAAGAAGGTAAAGGAGATTTTGGTTTCAACGCCAGAACGGAAACATATGAAAACCTATTCAAAGCTGGTGTTATCGATCCTACGAAAGTAAGTCGTGTTGCATTAGAAAATGCCGCTTCCATCGCAGGTATGTTATTGACTACAGAATGTGTAATCGCCGATAAACCTAAGAAAGAAGAACCACACATGCATGGCGGTGCGCCTGATATGGGTGGAATGGGATATTAAGAACAATTTGAAAATTTGGCGATGTGTTGATTTGATAATGTTTTTTGTGTTTTGAATTTAATTACCAAATTATCAAATCAATTCATCATCAAATTGAAAAGCCTACTCTTTAATTAGAGTGGGCTTTTTATTTGATTTGAAAATATATTGATTGGGTTTTGATAAATTAATAAGTTACAGGATATGAAAAAAGGTAAACCAATTAAAGAAGAGAAAATGATTTATTGAGTAAAATAATTAAGTCGCAAATTTTGTCGTCTATCAAAACCATTAAACCAGCGAAGCGACTTAAACCTTTAAAGTCGCAAATTTTGTCGTCTATCAAAACCATTAAACCAGCGAAGCGACTTAAACCTTTAAACTAACGAAGTGGATTTAACCTTTAATGCAAATCAATCGAAGTCTTCTTTCCAAATAAATTCCTCAATGAATCTTTAACACGTGTTGTGTCTTTGTAGGTAGATCTTACAGCAACTGCTATTTTAAAAGAGTTGGTGTCTTTTGCATATAAAATCAAATTCTTGCCGAATTCAAATCTTGACAAAGCAATCATCCCTTTATCTGCAGATTCTTTATCAACATATTCACGAACGATAACTTTATAGCCTACTATTGGAAGTGATACCGGTTTTGGTGGTTTTGGTTTGGCAGTATCTTTTGTAGGTACAGGAGGTGTTGGCATTGCTGCAATTGTATCTTTCGCAGGAATTAATGTGTCTTGAACAGGCGCTGTTGCAGGAGTCGGCGGCGGAGGAGGAGTGTTCTTTACAACTTGTGTTGTTTCAGGTGTTGTGATTTTTTCCTCCACGATATCTTTATTGTTTTTGCTGCCAAATTTTACAAATAACACAATCATTGCAGCCACAACAAAAACCAATACAACAATCGGAATGATAAATTTCTTTTTTGATGCTACCGGTGAAGGTGCAGAAAAATCAATATTCTCTTGCTTTTTTGGCTTCGGAGGTTTTGATGATTTTGATGATTCCTTTTGATTGTTGCCAGTATTAACTGTGGTTTCTGGAATCGATAAAATATAAGTTGCTTGGGTAAACTCGTATTCGTTATTTTGATTTTTCAGCAAACTGCCAACTTCTTTAATCAGAAAAGGCTTGCCCAAATTCAGGAATTGTTTGCCCAGTATTGAAAAAGATTCTAAATCAGAAACGGCTAATGGTTTGAATTTTCTGGTTTTTTCAACAATGAATTTGATTAACCCTTCATCTGCAGTGGCTTTTGAATTTAATTCAAATTGAATGGAATTTTCAGGTAAGAGAACAGGCTCTTCACTAGTGGAAATGCTGATGTCTGGTGATAAATAAAAACTGCCAATGCCTTCCAGCGTTACCTTTTTCTCTTGGTAAAGGTATTGAACGATGAGCTGTTCTATCTTCATTGAATGGGGTTGTTAAAATAAGCTAATGCAATATATTCAATTTAAACAGAAGTTTTCTCACATTTCATTTATTTTTGTAAAATGCTTAGCCCGAAGGAAATAGAATTTATCAATCACTGGCAATCAGTTAGAGTAGAACATAGTAGTTTTGGCAGTAAAATGAAACGCGGTTTGCCCATGGCGATTTTGTTTTCTATGCCTATAATTTTTTCTATTGCTGCGGTATATTTCTTTTCTCCTGAATGGTACACTAAAATTGGACAAAAAGCAAGCAGTTCATTTACTCCAATTTTTATTGCCGTTTTTATTTGTATTTTATTTTTCGCTTATTTTAGAATGCATTTCAAATGGGAAATGAATGAACAGCTATTTCAGGAATTAATGGCAAGGAAAAACAGAGAAACTGACACTATTAATTAAATTCAAATAAATACTATATGCTTAAGAATTTTCTTTTCGTTTTTATGATTTCAGGGATTTTGTCTCAGTCTTGTATAAAAGGCCCTGTATGTGCTTATAAAGATAAAAATGTTGCTGCCACCGCCGCCGAAATCACTTATCTTCAAAATTATTTCACTACAAATAACATCACCAATGTCACCCAACATCCATCTGGTGTTTTTTATACGATAAGCAATGCAGGTAATGGCAATACACCAAACTTATGCAGCAATGTAGTAGTAAATTACAATGCTTTTTTATTGGGAGCAGCAGCACCATTCGATAGTGACAATTCAGCAAATGGTGTAAATTTCATCCTGGGTCAGCTAATTGTTGGTGTTCAAAAAACACTTCCTTTAATTAAAGACGGCGGTACCATTACTTTATACATTCCTCCATCATTAGCTTATGGTAGCAATTCACAACAAGATCAAAATGGAACTGTGATTTTACCAGCCAATTCATATTTGAAATTTGTTTTCACCATTCTTGGCGTGGTGTAGTTTTCTTTGATTAACTTGTATAGGATTGAAATCAATGATTGCTTTACATTCAATTCATGCTCATGCAGGAAGTAATTTCCGTTCTAGATATTTTTAAAATTGGTGTAGGACCAAGCAGTAGTCATACATTAGGCCCTTGGAAAGCTGCAAAAATGTTCACTTCTTTTCTTGAAGAAAAGTCATTATTACATGAAGTTGTTTCCATTGAAGTCTTATTGTATGGTTCATTAGCCAAAACAGGAATTGGTCATGGTACAGACATTGCTGTACAACTTGGACTCTGTGGTGAAGATCCGGTGACTTTTGATGTACATAGTATTCATTCAAAGATTTCCGACATCAAAACAATGAATTTGTTGTTATTATCAGGTAAGCACGAAATCAGTTTTAATCCATTAGAAGATATTGAGTTTTTATACAACGAATCACTTCCTTTTCATCCCAATGCGCTGAGTTTTCTTGCTAAAATTAGAGATGGTAATGACATTGCAGTTACATATTATTCAATTGGTGGGGGCTTTGTCAT
>CANGEZ010000256.1 GCA_947452875.1 Chitinophagaceae bacterium | reverse complement strand
CCAAACCTATAATGATTCCTATCGTTGTATAGGTATCAGCTATTAGGTGCTTACCACTCGCAATTAGCGCCAGCGAATTGTTTTTCTTTCCGGTTTTAACACATATCATTCCGGCAAACAGATTAATGATAGCAGTGACGGCTACCAAATAAATCCCATAATCCAATTTCTGAATAGAATGAGGTTCGTATAAATTCAATATAGCTTCTCTGATGATAAAAATCCCAGCAATACCAATCAATAAACCTTCAATGGCAGCCGACAAAAACTCCACCTTCCCATGACCATAAGGATGATCCTGATCTTTGGGCTTTCCTGAAACGTATAAACTATACAAACCAATAAAGCCTGCCACCACATTTACAATACTTTCCAAAGCATCCGTAAGAATAGCAACAGAATGCGTCAAATACCAGGCAAACAGCTTTATGAGAAATAAAGCGACCGAAATTACCGCAATGTATTTTTGGATTTTAAAATTTTGAGTGGCTCTGTTCAAAATTATTTATTGAAATGTTGAAATAGATAGCAGAATAAACGTTTTTTTCTGATAATGATAAAGATACTTATAACTTTAAAAAAGCAGACTAATTTATTTGAAATACCCTTTAAATACTAAAACTACAAACCTTAATTTTGCGACAAATAAAAACATTATGGATTTCCAACTTTCAGAAGAACATTTGATGATTCAACAAGCGGCAAGAGATTTTGCTCAAAGTGAATGCCTTCCCGGTGTTATCGAAAGAGATGAACACCAAAAATTCCCTAAAGAACAAATTGAAAAATTAGCCGATTTGGGTTTTATGGGCATGATGGTAAAACCGGAATATGGCGGTAGTGGCATGGACACCATCAGTTATGTTTTGGCTATGGAAGAAATCAGCAAAATTGATGCTTCGGTAAGTGTATCTATGAGTGTTAACAATAGTCTGGTTTGTTACGGACTTCAAGAATATGGTAATGAAGAACAAAAGCAAAAATATTTGAAACCACTTGCTCAAGGAAAAAAAGATGGCGAGTTGTATATCGGTGCATTTTTATTAAGCGAACCGGAAGCTGGTAGTGACGCTACTTCTCAAAGCACAACTGCAGAAGATAAAGGTGACTATTATTTGTTGAATGGAACCAAAAACTGGATTACCAATGGCAACAGTGCTTCGGTTTACCTTGTCATTGCACAAACAGATCCTTCAAAAGGAAGTCGTGGTATCAATGCTTTTATAGTTGAGAAAAAATGGGATGGCGTAGTTGTTGGTGCCAAAGAAAATAAATTAGGCATCAGAGGAAGTGATACACACACGATTTTATTTAATGATGTAAAAGTGCCAAAAGAAAACAGAATCGGTGAAGATGGATTCGGTTTCAAATTTGCCATGAAAACTTTAGCCGGCGGAAGAATTGGTATCGCATCTCAGGCATTGGGAATCGCGAGTGGCGCTTATGAATTGGCATTGGCTTACAGCAAACAACGTAAAGCTTTCGGTACAGAAATCATGAACCACCAAATCATCCAATTCAAACTGGCTGATATGGCAACTAAAATCGAAGCAGCAAGATTGCTTTGCCTGAAAGCTGCCTGGGAAAAAGACATGCATATCGATTATACTTTAAGTAGCTCTATGGCGAAAGTTTTTAGCAGTGAAGCCGCCATGTGGACCGCAACAGAAGCCGTTCAAATTCATGGTGGTTATGGGTTTGTAAAAGAATACCATGTAGAAAGATTGATGCGCGATGCCAAGATTACCCAGATTTACGAAGGAACAAGTGAAGTGCAGCGGATTGTGATTAGTAGGACGATACTTAAGTAGGGGATTGGAAGCCCCCTCAATCCCCCAAAGGGGGAAGTTGTTTGGCGTTTGATGTTTGGTGTTATGTTTGAAATTTCATTTGTGGTATTGAATCCCACTTTTACCCCGAGGTGTCGGGGCAGGCTATTTTACATTGGATATTTTACATTTTACATTTCCTCATGTTTAACAACGAAAAATACAATTCACTTAAACAAACCATCCCTTCCAGCGTTACCATTATCGCTGTTTCTAAAACAAAACCTGTTGAAGATCTTCAGGAAGCTTATGAAATTGGTGTGAGGGATTTCGGTGAGAATTATGTACAAGAACTGGTTGACAAACATGAGCAATTACCCAAAGACATTCGCTGGCATTTTATCGGTCATCTGCAATCCAACAAAGTAAAATACATCGCCCCTTTCGTAAATCTGATTCATGGTGTAGACAGTGAAAAATTGTTACTCGAAATCAACAAGCAAGGAAAAAAAATCAACCGAAAAATTAATTGTCTACTTCAAGTTTACATCGCTAAAGAAGAAACCAAATTCGGAATGGATGAACAGGAACTCCAACATGTAATAGCTATTTTACCCGAACTTGAATTCGTCAATATTTGCGGACTCATGGGCATGGCCAGTTTCACCGACAACGAACAAATCATAACATCCGAATTCACTTATCTCAATAAACTATTCCAAACAATAAACACCAAACCACAAACACCAAACAACGTACCCCAAACTTTGAGCATGGGCATGAGCGCCGACTACAAAATTGCCATTGAATGTGGCAGTACTATGATTAGAATTGGAAGTATGTTGTTTGGAGAAAGAAACAAAACCAGTCAGACCAAGTAATTCCTTAATTTTGTTAAAATTTCAAAAGTTGCATTGATTTGTTCAATGAATGTATTTATTTGCCATTGAAATTTTATTTCAGCATTAATCAATTATCCATGATGCAATCTTTTTCAACTGAAGAAAACAAAAAAGCAGCTGTTTACACTTCTATCATCTGTGGTATCCTTTTACTACTTTTTATTTTTATCAGATGGTCTGTTTTACCACCGACAGCGCCTGTAATAGAAGATCAAATTGAAATAAATTTGGGAAATGAAGAAGAAGGATTTGGCGAAGAACAACCTTTGGTAAAAGGAACTCCATCAAATGCAAAAGAAGAAAACAACACACCTACTCCACCCGACCAATCAGCAAACGACAACATCGCACCTCCCGACAATAATGATGCAGACGCTGCTCCAATCGTAAAAAACGAAAAACCGAAAACCAATCCTACTCCCGAAAAACCTAAAGTAGTACAGCCAGAAAAAACGACTACTCCTCAAAAGCCTAAATTCACGATGGCTGCAAATACTTCCAGTTCAACAAAAAATGGCAATAACAACGACGAAGACAATTCCTTTACCTCACAAGGAAAAACCCCTGGTAAAACCGGAGATGCAGGTTCTCCTGGCGGCAGTAAAAATGGCGGTGCAACTGGCGGACCGAAAGTAACCAAAGGCAACAGAAAGATTGTAAAGCATTATAAATTCGAAGGCGAACTCAACAAAGCCACTATCTACGCGATTATAAAAGTATCTGCATCTGGACAAGGTAAATTTATTGGTTTTGATAAAGGCAGCACCAGCAGAAGTCAGGCTTATGCCAATGCTGTGAGCAATTACCTTGGTAATATACAATTTGATGCAGCCGACAGTGAATCTAATGTTACCGTTCAATTTGTTTTTGATGTGAATTAAAAATTCTCTCCCTAAGAAATTGTATTTATTTTTATGCAATGACTTACGAAGAAGCTTTATCCTATCTATATTCACAACTGCCCATGTTTTCTCGAATAGGCGCTGCTGCTTATAAAGAAGACATACACAATACGGT
>CANGEZ010000255.1 GCA_947452875.1 Chitinophagaceae bacterium | reverse complement strand
TATCCCGAAGGACAATAACTCATATCTAAAGGAGATTTGTCTAATGGCGGTAATTTATCCTGTGCCATCAAGCAAGTATGAATGAAAAAGGTACAGATTATCAGTAAATAGAATTTCATTTTTTTCGCAAAGATAAGTGAGAGGAGAAACTGAAAAAATAAATAATAATGAAGTAGAAGCCCCCTTAATCCCCCAAAGGGGGAGTTTGCATTTCGGATAGTAAAAAAGTAGCAGAGAAAAACGGAAGTGGTAATTTAGAATTGGTTATATAAAACGTTACAAACTTCAAAATCTCTGTGTAACCTTTATTTAATCAACTTCTCCGCGTTAAAAAAAATTCGTGCAATCGTCCCTAAACTTTAATTTCGCAAAAAAAACAACATGAGAAAATTACTTTTTTTAACACTCTTCATTCAGAATATTTGCTTTGCACAGGAACCTCAAATTGTATGGAATACAGCCAATACAAAACCTGATCTGGATATCACTTCTAAATTTTATGGTAATCTCACCGATGGTATTTTTGTTTACAACAATATTCCACCATCAGGAATGGAGTTCAATCCATCCATTACAGTTGAATGTTTCAATGAAAAACTAGATAGAAATTTTAAAAAGAATATCACTGTAGAACCTTTGGAAGATTTTGTGAATGTAGTTTACCTGAATAAAAAAGCATATCACTTCAAATCACTATTTTCAAAAGATGCCGGAAAAAACACATTAAATGCAATAGGAATTAACACTGATGGCTCTTTTGATAAACCAATTGCCATTGGAAACATCAGTGCAGAAAAATTAGTAAAACGCGGTCGCTTTGAAGTAGCCTCTTCTCCTGATGGAAAAAAGCTGGTGATTCTTTCTGAACCGGAGTGGATCAAAGATGAAAATGAAAAAATAACCATTTCATTATATAATGAAAAGCTGGAGAAAATATATTCAATCGAACAAACTTACAGTTACCCATGGACGAGAGCTGTATATAACGAGCCATTTGTAAACAATGATGGCACTGTTTTTATTTTAAAGAAAACAGACATGAAGGGTGAAGGAAATACTTATTCTGTTTTCTCATTCAATGGAAAAGCTTTGAAGGAATTTAAAATTCAATTGGATGGCAATAAAAAAGCAGCGACTATGGTAAAAACTTTTTCTCCTGAAGGAAATTTAACCATTGCCGGTTATTATACTGAAGATGCTAAAGTTAGAATAGGAACCGGAACCGCCTATCATGGTTCATTTATCAGCAGCTTCGACAAATCTGGTGAAACCACAAAAATCACCGCGGTTAATCCCTTCGAAAAAAGAAAAGACATTGCTGCCAAAAACATCATTTTCAATGGTAATAATATGATCTTGATGAGTGAAGAAATTTTCGTGAATGCAAAATCTGCTGGAACAAGTCAGGATATGTTTGCCAAAGATTATACTTACGCTGCAAATAATATTTGGATTGATGGATTTGATGCATCAGGTAAATCAATTTATGGTACTTCAATAAAAAAAGGCAATAGTTCAAGTAATGATTTCGGCAGATGGAATTCTTATTTCGGCGAGCTGATGAAAGGTAAGATATATGTAATTTTCAACGACGAAAAATATAAATACGACGAAAAGAAAAAAGCTGTGATTTTTGGAGGAAGTCCAAGAATAGCTGTATACGCTACAATCGATCCCAACACTGGCGTCGCAGATGCTACCAGACCAATTGTTAATTTCCCTGCTCTTTACGGAGAAAAAGAACCTGCATTGTATTTGCATCCTGATGTATTTTTCAAACTGAATAACAATCAATGTATCATCAAAGCAGAGAATACGGATTTGTATAGATTTGGGATGGTGGGGTTTTAATGTAAGTGATTCCTACTTGAGTGATTTTGAAAAATAATAAATAAGAAAGTAAAAATAAGAAATAAGAAAATAGTTAATACTCTAAAAATAGCTAAACAATATAACATCATAACTTCCCCCTTGGGGGACTGAGGGGGCCAGATAAACACAATCAATATAACATAATCAACTTCCTCCTTGGGGGATTGAAGGGGCCGAAAAAAACACAATCAATATAACACAATAAACTTCCCCCTTGGGGGACTGAGGGGGCCGAAAAAAACACAATCAATATAACATAATAAACTTCCCCCTTGGGGGATTGAGGGGGCTACTATGTCAAATCTTTCCATCACTACCATACAAACCAATCTTCAATGGGAAGATAAAAATGCCAATCTCTCCATGCTTGAAAATAAAATCAAAAGCATAAAAGAGAAAACGCATATCGTCATTCTACCTGAAATGTTCAGTACGGGTTTTAGTATGAATGCTGCAGCTTTAGCGGAGAAAATGGATGGACAAGGAGTTGAATGGATGAAACGGATCAGTAGAGAAAACAAAATCATTCTAACGGGTAGTTTAATCATTGAAGAAGACAACCATTTTTATAACCGTCTCATCTGGATGCAACCCGATGGCAATTTTGGGCATTACAACAAAAGGCATTTGTTTGGATTTGCCGGAGAAGACAAATATTATTCAGCAGGGAACAAAAGATTGATTTGCTCTGTCAACGGATGGAAAATCAATTTACAAATTTGTTATGACCTCAGATTTCCTGTTTGGGCAAGACAACAACATACAGGTGATGAAACTTCAAATCCTGAATTCGATTTGCTCATCTATGTTGCCAACTGGCCCGAAAGACGCAGCCACGCCTGGAAAACTTTATTAACGGCAAGAGCCATAGAAAATCAATGTTTCGTTGTCGGTGTAAACAGAACCGGTAAAGATGTGAATGATATTAACCACAGTGGCGACTCCATGATTATCGATCCCATGGGTGAAATATTATATCATAAAAACGGAGCGGAAGATATTTTTACCATCAGTCTGGAAATGAAAACGCTTTCTCAAATTAGAGCTAAACTACCTTTTTTAAAAGACGCCGACGATTTCAACATTTTACATTAAGGCTAAGGTTGTTTATTGGAATTCAAAATCATTTCTTTAACGACTTTCATTTTCATGTCATAACCTTTTTTCAAAGCTTCATAACTAGTAGGAATATATATGTCGGGCCAAATGCCTTTTCCTTTGTTTTGGTTTTCATGGCGATATTGCACCACTCTGAATAATGGCATATTTACCCTAATGTGAGTATTGGGCAATTTTACTTCCGGAATAAAAATACCGTTATTACCATACCAGCCTCCACCCGATTCTTCACCTACAATGGAAATATTTTGTTGGCCTTTTATTGCATTTACAAACAAACAAGAGGCAGAAAAAGTAGGACCATTGATCAGCACATAGGCATGTCCGTTGAAATGATTTTTGACTTTAGGTTTGAAATATTTTCTTTCATAACGAGAAAGATGATACTGCCCGTCAGATTTCTTTTTGGCAACAAATGCAAATCCCAAATTATTCAACCATTTCCCTTTGAAATATTTTGAATATGGTTTTACATTATTGGATTTTGAAAAAACCGAATCCGCTACTTTGAATTTAGTATCCGAAAAATATTTAGTGAACAATGTTGATGTACTCACATTTCCACCTCCATTGGTTCTGATATCAACAATCAAATTGTGTGTGTTATTTTTCCTGATTGTCCTGAATGATTTTCTGAAAAAATGCCTAAGACTTCCATTAGAAAAAGTATTTAACCGCATGATGGCAAATTGTCCGCT
>CANGEZ010000254.1 GCA_947452875.1 Chitinophagaceae bacterium | reverse complement strand
GACACCTACAGCTACGCTAAGTAGTGAAGATGAAATGTATATGAAAGGTAAGGAAGATGCAATAGCTAACTACAAAGGGAAAAACTGTGGTGATGGTGCTACTCTTGCAATAACAGCATTGACATCTCCTCTATTAGGGTTGATACCAGCAGCAATAATGACATCAACAGAGCCTTCAAATCAAAATTTGTTATACCCAAAGCAAGAATTGATGCGAAATAGTTCTTATAGCAAAGGGTATGTTGAACAAGCAGTCAAAATAAAGAAAAGGAAAGTATGGACAGGATTTGGAATAGGTTCAGTTGTCTGGCTCTTTTTGTTTTTAATAATAGGTTCAAGTTAATTTATAAATAAACATATGAAAAAAATAATCATTGCTTTTATTGTATTGAGCATTAACAGTAATAAAATTCTAGCTCAAAAAGGAGAAATGGAAATAGGTTTACAAGTTGGTCTTATTAATTCAAACCTTAAGAGTTCTAATGCAATTCCAAAAAAAGATAATCTGAAGACTTATTTTGTTGGAGGGTCATTTGGATATTCATTAAACAAAACATTTTCTTTGAGAGCCAATTTGTCTTATGAAACAAAAGGAGAGGAGACAAGAATACCACCATTTGATCCCTTTGGAAATCAGTTAAATGGTTATACAACTTATAAACTAAGCTATTCAACTCTTAATTTACTTACACGAGGTGGTTTTGGTGAAAAAGTTCACTGCTATATTGAGGCAGGTCCTTATGTAAGTTATTTAATTAATGCTAAATCTGTTGGGGTATCTAATGGAACTGTTAATGGTATTTATTATGGTACAATAACAAATGATATTACTTCCAGTTTTAAAAATATTAATATAGGTGCATCTGCAGGAGTTGGAGCTTCTTATCCTATAAATAAAAAAATAAAAATTAATTTGACAGTTAGGCGTAGTATTGGAATTACATCAATAAATAAGAATGCTTACACATGGTATGACGCCCAAACAAATTCACTTTTGATTTTTACTGGATTAGAATTAAAACTATAAATATCAAAAGAATACCAATAATTCTCAAACAACCAAAAACCTATTCTGTTTCAGTCATGTTACACTAGAAGTAAAAATAATGTTTCAGTAAAGCTTTTTTAAAGAACTAAAGCTCAGTTGGTAGAGCAATACACTTTTAATGTATGGGTCCTGGGTTCGAGTCCCAGCCAGTTCACGAAAAAAGCCGATCAGAGATGATTGGCTTTTTTGTTTTAGATGCTTGAGGAGTAGGCAAAAGGAATTAAATTTGTAAGAACATCATGTATATTATAGATTCAAATATCAATGAAATCAAAAAGCTCTGTTCGGAAAACAGGGTAAGGATTTTGTATGCCTTTGGGTCTGTGCTAACTGATCAATTCAATAATAACAGCGATATTGATTTAATCGTTGATTTTGATAGCATTGATTTAGCATCTTATGCCGACAATTATTACAATCTTAAATTTGGATTACAAAGATTGTTTAACAGACAAGTTGATTTATTAGAGCAAAAAGCCCTCAAGAATCCTTACTTTCTTCAAGAATTAAACAAACAAAAAAAGCTTATTTATGGACATTGATGTGAAATCATGGCTATTTGATGTCTTAAATGCTATAAACGAAATAGATAGCTTCTTTGTAGATATACCTCTTGAATTGGTTTATTTTCAAAATGATATTAAAACAAGAAGAGCAGTTGAAAGAAATATAGAAATAATAGGGGAGGCTGTAAATAGGATTGTTCAAAAAGACAGTAATATAATAATATCTAATTCCAGGAAAATAATTGATACCCGAAATAGAATAATTCATGGTTATGATACAGTTTCTGACGAAATCATTTGGTCAATTTTTATAACTCATCTTCCGATTTTGAAAATTGAAGTTGAGAAATATTTAGGTGAATAGTTATCTATCACATCCTCCCAATCACATCCACCAACACCCTCTTCACATTATCCGCATTTTGATGAAATACTTTTAAGATCTCTTCCCAAGATACTGGAGCTTCATCATCTTTCCAGCAATCATAATCAGTACTCATGGCAATGGCAGCGTAGGGTATTTTCAATTCATTTGCTAAAGCGGCTTCTGTGGCTATTGACATATTGATCACATCGGCACCCCATAGACGAAACATTTTGGATTCCGCTTTCGTAGAAAACCGCGGTCCTTCAATAGTAACAACAGTTCCATTTTGATGGACAGGAAATCCTAACGATGTAGCCGATTGGAAAAATAATTCACGCAAGTTTTCATCGAATGGTGTTGCCATTGGGGTGTGTACAATTCCGTTAGCGAAACTGTCTGCATATGTATTGATGCGATGTTTTGTAAAATCAATGAACTGGTCTAGTACTACAAAATGTCCGCGGCCTATTTCTTCTTTCAAACTTCCACAGGCTGTAGTTGCTAAAATATGGGTAACGCCGGCTTCTTTAAGAGCGAACATATTTGCACGATAGTTGACTTCGGTAGGCGAGAATTGGTGTTGTTTCCCATGACGGGAAATCAATACAACTTCTTTGTCATTTATTGTGCCATGAGTCAAAACAGATGTTGGATTTCCATAAGGAGTTGAAACCTCTTCTTCTCTGATATTGTTTAATAGCTTCGGGTCTTCTAATCCAGAGCCACCGATGATTCCTATTTTAAGCATAAAATAATTTGTGTAAAATTAAGGGTATTGATGGCTTGCGCAACTAAGTCTTTGTTTAAAAAGTTAGCCACGAATTCACGAATTTTTATTTGTTTTTTTATTTGAGATTAATTCGTGAATTCGTGGCTACACAAATCATAATTTTTCAAGCAATACATTTGCGGCTTCCTCAAGATTTTTTCCAAAACTGATGATGCCTTCTTCGTGGCCACCCATTACCATTATTTTTTCATTACTTAAACTGGTTTCTTCAAATAACCTTTTGATTTCTTTCGCCATTTCCGGTGTGCCATAAGGAACTAGATTATCACTCGTTGGTACTTTGTGCATCAGCTGATTCCATAATGCTAAATTGTGAATATGAATGATGGCATTTGTTGATGGTGAACTTTCGTAAATCAAAGCGTGGGTTAAAGATTCGGACGATGCATTAATTGGTCCTTTACAAATCAACCTGTTTGTTTGCAAATTGTAATCGGTTACTAAAGAATAATGCGATTTGTCTAAAACCGGAATTCCTCCGGTAGCAGTACCTGAGATTAAAAATGTATTTTCATCACATCGAATACTGATGTTTCCAAAGCCAATGCCATCAGGGTACATGCCTATCAGGCCTTTGTTATACATGATTTCTCTATACATATTTAATGCGGCAACTTTGTCTAATGGAATGTCATCAGACGGTATTCTTTCGCAGTTGAATTTTATGTAGCCTTCATCCATGTTATTTTCTTTCGGGGAATAAATTAAGAATACTATTTTTATTCGCTTCGCAAATTCCTCTTTCAGTGATGATGCCTGTGATGAGTCTTGCAGGTGTTACATCAAAACCATAATTGGAAGCACGGCTACTTTCAGGTGTCAGTAAAACTTTTTTTAATTCGCCATCACAAAGTCCTTCGATATATTTTACTTCATCACCATTTCTTTCTTCAATAATCATTTCTTTTATTCCGTCATTCATTTGCCAATCGATTGAAGAAGAGGGAAGCGCCACATAAAAAGGAATGTTATTGTCTTTGGCGGCTAATGCTTTCAGGTAGGT
>CANGEZ010000253.1 GCA_947452875.1 Chitinophagaceae bacterium | reverse complement strand
ATGGCACCAAAAAAGATGTCATCATAAAGAAAGCTGCTTCACTGTTCAGAAAGAAAGGATTCAAAGGCACTTCAATGCGCGAGCTTGCCGAAAATATTGGTGTAGAGGCTTCTAGTTTATATAATCACATTGGTTCTAAAAGCGAATTGCTTCAACATATCTGTTTCAAAGTAGCAAATGATTTCATGCTTCAATTACATGAAACTGATAAAAGCGAAATTTCTACAACACAAAAACTGGAAAAGCTGATCCGATTTCATATCCACATGATGATGGATGGTTATGACGAAGTGTTCGTGGCCAATCATGAATGGAAACAACTTGAAGAACCGTTCTTAAGTAATTTTTTAACCCAGCGTAAATTATATGAAAGCAGAATGATTGAACTAGTGAAAAAAGGCATTCAACAAAAAGAATTCAAAAACATACATCCTCACGTTGCAGTATTTACCATACTTTCAGCAGTAAGAGGATTGGAACTTTGGCAAAGACATAAAAAAAATGTCGGCATCAAAGAAATCGAAACCAATATGATTAATCATTTGCTTTACGGCATTGCAAAACAATAAAATATGTCTCTTCATTTTCATCCACTGACGATCAGCAACATTATCAAAGAAACACCAGATTGTATTTCAGTTTGCTTTGATACAAAAGATAATGCCAACTTCACTTTTCGTGAAGGTCAGAATATCACCATCAAAAAAATCATAAACGGAGAAGAAATTAGGAGATCTTATTCTATTTGTACAGCCCCTCACGAACATCAATTGAAAATTGCCATAAAAAAAATGGATGGTGGTTTGTTTTCTACATTTGCCAATGAGCAATTGAAAGCAAATGAAATTTTAGAGGTGATGCCACCGAGTGGAAAATTCAATGCTCATATAAATGAAAAAAACGGCAATTATCTCGCTGTTGCCGCGGGCAGTGGCATTACGCCCGTTATAGCAATCATCAAACATACGCTTCATATTCAACCGGAAAGTACTTTCACTTTGGTTTATGGAAGTAAGAACAGAGCCTCTATTATTTTCTTCGAAGAATTAGAAAACTTGAAGAATAAATACATGGAGCGTTTCACCCTAATTAATATTTTAAGCAGAGAAAAAACAGACGCAGACATTAATTACGGAAGAATTAATGATGAAAAACTAAGCCAATTAAATAAACTTCTTGATTATAAAAAATTCAGTTGCGCTTATTTATGTGGACCTGAGTCAATGATTTTCAGTTCAGCAGATTATTTAGAAAAAACAGGAATGGCAAAAAGCAATATTCATTTTGAACTGTTTACCACACCTGGCCAATTGGCTAATACAAAAAATAAAAAAGAAATTACTGAGGATAATAGCGCTCCAAAAAGTAACGTCACGATTAAAGTTGATGGTCGTTCATTTTCATTTGATTTGTCATTTAAAGGAAACAGCATTTTGGATGAAGCTTTGAAACAAGGTGCCGATCTGCCTTTCGCATGCAAAGGCGGTGTATGCTGCACTTGCAGAGCGAAATTGATGGAAGGCCAGGTCAATATGGATGTTAACTATGCACTGGAACCGGAAGAAGTTGAACAAGGCTTTATACTTACATGTCAGTCGCATCCCACAACTGAAAAAGTATTGATTAACTTTGATGTGAAATAGTTTTTTTACCGCAGCGTTTTGGAGGAAATGAGGTTTCGCAGAGTATAAATTGATTTTTCATTCAAAATCTCTGCGTAAACTCATTCCACTCATTTCTCAGCGGTAAAAACAAAACTAACATTTGTTAGTTTTTATTAAAATAATTTTTACCTTTACTTCCTAAATTACCATTATGTCAATACACGATTTAGAAAAAGCATTCCAAGATAAAATCGATAAGGAAATTAAAATCGAACCAAAAGACTGGATGCCCGAAGCTTACCGTAAAACAAATCTTCGCCAAATCAGTCAGCATGCACACAGTGAAATCGTAGGCATGTTACCAGAAGGCAACTGGATTTCAAGAGCTCCATCTTTAAAGCGTAAAGCCATATTAATTGCCAAAGTTCAGGATGAGGCAGGACATGGCTTGTACTTGTATTCAGCTGCAGAAACCTTAGGTACTAGCAGAGAACAGATGGTTGATGATTTATTAAGCGGCAAAGCAAAATACTCTTCTATATTTAACTACCCTACTTTAACCTGGGCGGATATGGGTGCGGTGGGTTGGTTGGTTGACGGCGCTGCAATCCTTAATCAGGTAATGCTCTGCAGAACTTCTTATGGTCCTTATGCAAGAGCCATGGTTCGTATTTGCAAGGAAGAAAGTTTTCACCAGCGTCAAGGTTTTGAAACATTGCTCGTATTAAGCAAAGGAACAAAAGAACAACGTGATATGTGTCAAGAAGCGATTAACCGTTGGTGGTGGCCTAGTTTGATGATGTTTGGTCCGAAAGATAGTGAAAGCACCAACAGCGACCAAAGCATGAAATGGAAAATCAAAAGAAAAACAAATGACGAGCTGCGTCAGAATTTCATAGATATGATTGCCGAACAAATAAAATTGTTGGGCATGACACTTCCTGATCCGGATTTGAAATGGAATGAAGAAAGAAAGCATTATGATTTTGGCGAAATCAACTGGGAAGAATTTTGGAATGTAGTAAAAGGTAACGGACCTTGCAACAAACAAAGACTAGCTGCCAGAAACAAAGCTCATGATGAAGGCGCCTGGGTTAGAGCCGCTGCTCTTGCCTATGCTGAAAAAAGAAAAAACAAATTGAACAACAAAGCTGCTTAAACCAATCGTTATGAATACAGCAATCAATAAATATTATTACGGAGATATTCCAGATGGTGCTGGTGACAACAACAGCGAAAAAAAATCTTCAACTGCTGAATCAGCATGGCCACTTTGGGAAGTATTCATCCGCAGCAAGCAAGGACTTGATCACAAACATGCAGGAAGCTTACATGCAGCCGATGCAGAAATGGCAATGGAAAATGCAAGAGATGTTTATACTAGAAGACAAGAAGGCATCAGTCTTTGGGTAGTGGAAAGTAAATACATTCACGCCAGTAATCCTGACGATGCTGAAATGTTTTACGAGCCTGCTTCGGATAAGGTGTACCGTCACCCTACTTTTTATGATTTACCGGATGAGTTGAAGCATATGTAGTGAAAGGTTTCTGGTTTAAATGTTTAATAAGTTCAAAAGGTTTATTACTAAAACATCAGAATATAAAATAAATAACATCCCCCTTTGGGGGAATTAAAGGGGGCCTCAATTAATTATAAAATGAACAAATTATCAAATCATCAAATTAATTACATCCTCTCACTAGCAGACTCCACGCTCATCCTCGGACAACGAAACGGTGAATGGTGTGCGCATGGACCAATTCTAGAACAGGATATAGCCATTACAAATATTACTTTGGATTTAATTGGCCAGGCAAGAAACTTTTATCAGCATGCTGCATCATTGATTAATGAAATTGAGAATAAAAATGAAACCGAAGATTCACTGGCATATCTGAGAACAGAAAGAGAATTTAAAAACTTGCTCATTTGCGAATTACCTAATGGCGACTGGGCTCAAACTGTATTGCGTCAGTTTTTATTCAGCAGTTTTCAATTGTTGGTTTTTGAACAATTAGAAATTGGCAATGATGAACAACTAGCCGCAATTGCCACTAAGTCTATAAAAGAAATCAATTACCATGTAAAATGGAGCAGCGAATGGGTAATCAGATT
>CANGEZ010000252.1 GCA_947452875.1 Chitinophagaceae bacterium | reverse complement strand
TCTTTTTATGAAGAAATTGCTTTTGTGTTTATTTCTTTCACTTGTTATTTTTAATCACTTGTCTGCACAGGAATTGTTTACCTATACAGAACCTGCTAGCAATATGGCCAAGGGTACATTGGGATTCAGGATAAATTCAACTTTGATGAAAGATGAAGTTGAGTTGAGGAATAATTTGCACTTTCTTCCTGAAGTGATGTTAGGTATTTCTAAAAAGTGGATGATACACTTGGAAGGGTTTTTATCAGACAGAAACAACACTTTAATTGCAGAAGGTGGTTCCATGTATCTTAAATACAGATTTTATAGTATTGATGAAGTGCACAGTCATTTTAGAATGGCATCCTTCAGCAGGTTCTCATTAAACAACAGCGACATACATCAGGAAGCTATTGATTTGAACGGACACAACTCTGGTTATGAATTGGGATTTGTGGCCACCAAGCTTCAGCACAAAGTAGCCATGTCAACTTCACTTTCATTGGCACATGCATGGGATAACAAAAACGAAATCAATTATCGTTTTCCAAGTAAAAATCGTGATGCTGTAAATTATACATTCTCCATTGGGAAATTATTATTACCTAAAAATTATAAAGATTACAAACAGACCAACATGAATGGAATGGTGGAATTCCTTTGCCAGACTAATATCAACACCGGCAAAACATTTGTAGATGCAGCACCAGTATTTCAATTCATCTTCTTAAGCAAAATGCGCGCGGATATTAGTTACCGCTTTCCTTTGAGTAATGATTTGTATCGTTCGGCTTCAAAAGGATTTTTATTGAGGTTGGAGTATAACGTGTTTAATGCGATGTAGTTAATTTGGAAATTTGATGATTTGGAAATGTGTCAATTCTACATTTTCAAATTAGAAAATCAGCAAATTGTCAAATCAATTTCCCCCTTATCATTCTCAGCAATGTCTCCTAAAAGGGTCATTGCGTATTCAAACAAGAAAGGCGGTAATTCGCAATGAGTCATTCGTGAATTCGTGGTTATCCCAACAAAACATAATCAACTTCCCCCTTCGGGGGATTGAGGGGGCTTCTCAAAAAACGCTATCGTTCCACCCACCCAAGTTTTTCCCTCATTATACCTCGTTCCAATCATTTTTCCTTTGCTGAGTCGGGCTAGGTTGTGGACGGCTTTGGGCCTCGACCATCCTTTCTTTTTGAAATAGAAAAGCCGCACTTCAAGTTTTGCTGGTTCGTCTGGAGTTTTAATAACATCGGCATAATTGACTTTTCGCTGTAAAATCCAATTTTCAGGATCAGGGATGTTGTCGATGATTTCTTGAGTTACGTCTATCACTACGCCCATACCAGCGTATGAAAAAAGTGGTTTTAATACATATTCCTCCAAGGGTAGAGGAGTAGTTATTTCATTCAGGAAGAAAGTTTTTGGCACATATTCACTCTCGATAAAAGGCAAAGCAAACTTGCTGATGCGGTAATACCAATTGGGGTGGGGAATCCATTTTACATCAAATCCCTGATTCAGGTCTACCACATTTTGCAGGTTTTCTTTTTTCAAATCATCAAAAATGATGCGGTTGAAAATGCGTTTTATTTTTGTTTTGGAACCTTCATTAAAATAAAAAAGTTCATTTCCTTCGGCGATGAGTTGGGTCAGACAAACTGTTTTAATGCCCAATAATTTTTCGGTGCAAGCAAAATCAATTCGGGTTTTTTGTTGGTCGGGAAACAACTCTAGCAATATCACCTGCTCCGGATTTTCGTTGTCGAGAATGATGTCTTTCAGTAGCTCACGATAAGTTTCTGGATTGTAATTATTTAAGTAGGAACTGTAATTTTCGGGAATTTGGAATTGGTCTTTAAGAATAAGATCCGAGAAATATTCAAAACAAAATAAAGAAGGGAATCCCTGAATTTCAATTAATTGAGGCTCGTAATCTCCATTTTTATTTTCGCAAATTCCAAAGTCTACAACCATCATTTCCGGAAACTCATTTTCACCCGGAATGGAAAGAAAATCAGGAATGCTGGTCTCAGTAAGGTTAATAAATTGTTCGTTTGTTAGCGCGTCGATAATGTCTTCGCCAGCCTGTAGCATTTTATTTTTTACATCAGCTGGAATAAAAACAGGTGTTTCCGCAACCCTGAAATCCAATTGTTCGGGTGCCAACTTTTTTATGGCTTCAAGAATTTGTAGATACTGTTCTTGAGAAAATTGCTCATTAAATAATTGTCGTAATTCCGGCTGCATTTTTTATTGAGGAGTTGGTAAGGCGATTTTGTTTTGAATGGCGGCAGTTAGGAAATTGGGCAAAATACAAGTATAGGTATTTTTGATTTTTTCAGGGTCATGAAGCTGCTCGACCATAGATTGCCATTTGGGCTCGCCGTGGTTTTCGATGACGGTTTTCTTTTTCTCTTCGTTATGCAAGTATTCAATCATGCCAATGGCATCTGCTTCAGGGTGAAATTGCGTGCCGAACATGAACTCATTAAATCGAATCGCCATTAACGCACGCTCATAAGGTACATGCGGACGAGCTTTTTCAATAGCCAATATTGTTGCGCCGATTTTATTTAGATGTGACAAATTAGGTTGAATGACCTGATAATCCCTGCTATCAACTGCATAAAACGGGTCGCTCAATCCTTTGAAGATAATTTCATGATGTGCTGCTGGTAAAAAATGAACCGGAAAAACACCAAAAGCCTGACTTTTTCTATTAATAACTTTACCTGCTTTAAAAAACCGACAAGCCAATTGAAACGAATGGCAAATGAAAAAGACATGCTTTTTTAAATGATTATTTCCGTCATTATTGTAATCGATTACTTGTTGAAGCCAATTGAAATATAAATTTTCCCACTCAGAGTTCTCACTCTCCAAAGGACTTCCCGGTCCGCCGCTAGAAATGTAAATGTCGAAATCAAGCGATGGAACTTCGTGTGCTAGTCTTACTTCAAATTCACTGACTTTGCATTCCAGCTGATTTTTCTCTTCAAATTCCTGAATGGTTTTGCGAATGCCTCTCATGCCTTGGTTAGAAGTACATGCATATAAATCGAGAATGGCAATGCGGAGTTGTTGCTTTTCTGTAGACATGAGGGTGCTAAAGTAGGATTTTTTGGGAGTATATGAATAAGTTTCGCGCAAAAACAGCCCCCTTTAATTCCCCCGAAGGGGGAAGATGAACGATGTGAATTAAGCATTTTGAAACTTTGAAACTTCTTGAACCTTTTGAACAATAAACGATACATTAATCTTCCCCCTTTGGGGGAATTAAAGGGGGCTGCCAAACCTTTAGCATTATTTGTCTAATTTCGCACCATAATTATGAAGACAAAAACTTTAAAGAAAGACAAGGTAAACATCATCACCCTCGGATGCAGTAAAAACATGGTGGACAGTGAAGTATTGAGCGGGCAACTGCTGGCTAATGAAATTGAAACGGTTCACGAAAGTGGGAAGAAAGACCACAATATCGTTATCATCAACACTTGCGGTTTTATTGAAAAAGCCAAAGAAGAAAGCATAAACACCATTTTGGATCATGTAGAGTTGAAGAAAAAAGGCAAGCTAGACAAGGTTTTTGTGACGGGTTGTCTGAGTGAAAGGTATAAATCAAATCTTGAGGAAGAGATTCCTGAAGTGGACGGTTATTTCGGAACGATGGAATTGCCTTTGATATTAAAGCAATTTGAAGCGGATTATAAAGGCGAATTAATAGGGGAAAGGTTA
>CANGEZ010000251.1 GCA_947452875.1 Chitinophagaceae bacterium | reverse complement strand
TCATTCAGATATTATTTATGAAATCGGATTAACGCCAAATAGAATGGACGCCATGAGCCATTTGGGTGTTGCGAGAGATGTATGTGCTTATTTATCTTACCACCGTCAAGATAATTTTGTTGTAAAACATCCATTTGATTTCAATTGGATAACAGATAATTCAAATCAACCTGTAACCGTTACTGTTGAAAATCCAGAAGCGTGTAGCCGTTACTGTGGGGTAAGCATTTCAAACATAACGGTAGCGGATAGCCCGGAATGGTTGCAACAAAAATTAAAAAGCATAGGCTTAAGACCTATCAACAATATTGTAGACATTACCAATTTCATTTTGCATGAAACAGGTCAGCCTTTACATGCATTTGATGCGGGTAAAATTTCAGGAAATAAAGTAATTGTAAAGTTTGCTGAAGAAGGTAAATTATTCAAAACGCTTGACGAAAAAGAAAGAAAACTCCATGGCAGCGATTTAATGATTTGCAATGAACAAGAGCCCATGTGTATTGCAGGTGTTTATGGTGGCATGAATAGCGGCGTAAGCGCAAACACAACATCTATTTTTCTTGAATCTGCTTGTTTTGACAAGGGTTTCGTAAGAAAAACAGCATTAAGACATGAATTAAGAACCGATGCTGCAACAAGATTTGAAAAAGGTGTGGACATTAGCAATACTTTGAACGTTTTAAAAAGAGCAGCATTACTAATTACTGAAATTGCCGAAGGAAAAATCACCGGAGCAGTTACTGACATTTTTCCAAATCCACAACCTCACACCATTGTTGAATTCAGTTTCGATTATCTCGAAAAATTAAGCGGAAAAAAATACAATAAAGAGAATGTAAAATCAATTCTTAAAGCGCTGGGATTTGGATTGTCAAATGAAACAGTAAACAGTGTCACATTGGCTGTTCCATTCAGCAAATCGGATATCAGTATTCAGGCTGATATTGTTGAAGAAATCATGCGAATAGACGGATTGGATAATATCGAAATTCCTACAAGCATTTCGATTATCCCTTCAGTTGAAAAAAATGCGGTAAAAGCTGCGCTGAAAGAAAAACTATCTAACTATCTGGTTGGATTGGGTTTCAATGAAATTTTCACCAACAGCATTACCAATAGCGCTTATTACGATGAAGCAACTTTAACTTCTTCTGTAAAAATGATGAATAGTTTGAGTAGCGAATTAAATATTCTCAGACCAGAAATGATTCAAAGTGGATTGGAAGTAGTATCACATAATCTCAATAGAAAAAACAATAACCTTCGCATGTTTGAAATTGGCAAAACATATGCCGTTTCAGCAGAAGGAAAATATGTTGAAAAACTTCATTTGTGTTTGTACATCACTGGTAACTTAAATGAAGCAGGATGGAAATATCCAATTACAAAAGCGGATTTCTTTTATCTTAAAGGAGTTGTTGAAAATCTTTGCAACATAACCGGGCTTAAAAAAATCAATTTTCAATCTGAAGAGATCCATTCACAAATCAGTGGAGCGGTGTTGTCATCAGGTAGAACAGGCTTTGCTCAATTAGGAGAAGTTGTTCCCTCTTTATTAAAACAATTTGACATCAAGCAACCCGTATTTTATGCTGATATCGACATTGATTTTGTATTAGCACAAAAACTGAAACCTGTTCAATATAAAGAGTTATCGAAATTCCCAGTTGTAAACAGAGACCTAGCCGTTTTGGTGGATAAAAATGTTTCCTATTCTCAGTTAGAGCAAATAGCTTTATCGAATAAAATTGAGCAACTGACTTCAATACAGCTGTTTGATATTTTTGAAAGTGAGAAATTGGGTGCCGGAAAAAAATCAATGGCCGTTAGTTTTACCTTCCTTGATGAAAACAAAACATTAACCGACGTAGAGATAGACGGATTTATGCAAAAAATCATTTCCGGATATGAAAAATCGTTGTCGGCAGAAATCAGAAAATAATCATTATTGGAACAGATAGAAACACATATTGCCAGGATCAATACCAAGCTTCAGGATTTGCTGAAAAAACATGCTAGTTTGCAAAAGCAAAATCAGCAACAGCAGGAATTGATAGCTAAATTGAAAGAACAGCAAGAAGCAGGTGAAAAAAAAATAAAGGCATTGGAAGAACAGCAATACATTCTAAAATCTGCTGCCGGTGAATTAAATAGTGCTGATAAAAAAGCTTTTGAGCAAACTATTTCCAGATATATCAAAGAAATTGACAAATGCATCGCTTTACTGAGCGAATAAACCCCAAAACATGGCCGAAGAATTAATTCCAGTAAATATTTTAATTGCCGACAGAACGTATCGAATCAAGACCAGCCCATCTGATGAAGAGGCTGTTCGTAAAACTGTAAAGCTGATTAATGATAAGATTCTTGAATTCAAAACAAATTTTGCCGGTAAGGACATGCAGGATTATATCGCTATGGTTATTATTTGGTATGCGACTCAAGCGTCAGAAGCATCTTCGGCTGCTGCAATGATTGAGCAATTGAGTGAAAATTTAAATAAAATAGAGGCGCAACTCGACAAAGCATCATAAATGCTCAATTCAACCGATAACTGGTTTACCTAACTAGCTATTTTTTAATTATCGGTTAAAAATCTTCAACAATTTGTAATATCTTCGCGACTAATCGATTTTTCCTGAAACTTGGGAGAATTGTCATACAATATTGTGAATCAGATAAAAACAACAAATTTTAATGGAACCGAATATACTTTCCATCCTTATAGGTGGTGTCTCGCTTATTGTGGGCACTGTCCTGGGTAAAGTCTTTTTTGCCAAAAACACTAAAAAAACTGTAGAAGACGCTAAATCCGAGGCCCAGAAAATTGTTTCAGATGCTCAATCTCAGGCTGAAACCCTCAAAAAAGAGAAAATTTTAGAAGCTAAAGAGAAGTTCGTACAAATGAAAGCAGATCATGAAAAGGATGTGCTTGTGCGTACTCAAAAACTCAGTGAATCAGAAAATCGCATCAAGCAAAAAGAGCAAAGTCTGAATCAAAAAGACGCCAACATTGAAAAGCAAGTAAAAGAAAATGAAGCGATTAAGGAAAATTTAAATCGTCAAACTGAAATTGTCAATCAAAAAAGAACTGAACTCGAAAAACATCAAGAAGAACATATCCGTCGCTTAGAAAAAGTAGCTGGATTGTCTGCCGAAGATGCTAAAACTCAATTAATTGAAAGTTTGAAACAAGAAGCTCAAACTAGAGCACTTGTTTTACAACAGGAAATTATTGAAGATGCTAAACAAAAGGCGAATAAAGAAGCCCGTAAAATTGTTATTCAAACCATTCAAAGAACTGCAGCTGAGCAAGCTATTGAAAATTCCATCACTGTTTTCAACTTGGAAAGTGACGAAATCAAAGGTTCAATTATTGGTCGTGAGGGTAGAAATATCCGTGCAATTGAGGCAGCAACTGGAGTTGATTTGATTGTAGATGATACGCCAGAAGCAATTGTTTTGTCTTCATTCGATCCATTGAGAAGAGAGATTGCTCGTTTGTCTTTACAACGTTTGGTGGCTGATGGAAGAATTCACCCCGCTCGTATTGAGGAAGTGGTAGAAAAAACCAAAAAGCAATTGGAAGACCAGGTAATGGAAATAGGTGAAAGAACTGCTATGGAGTTGGGTATTCACGGTTTACATAAAGAATTGATCAGAATGGTGGGCAGAATGCGTTTCCGTTCTTCTTATGGTCAGAATTTATTGATGCACAGTCGTGAAAC
>CANGEZ010000250.1 GCA_947452875.1 Chitinophagaceae bacterium | reverse complement strand
TTCATTATCAACAGATCCATATCTTGAAAAAGCATTTAATTCGAAATGTTTTTTTTGATTCAAACTAAGTTCAGGTTTTTTGGTGTACATAGCAATCACGCCACCTAACGCATCGCTTCCGTATATAGTCGAAGCTGGTCCAAACAAAACTTCTATTCTTTCAAATGAAGACTGATCTGTTGTAATAATATTTTGAAGATGTCCACCTCTGTAAATTAAATTGTTCATACGAATACCATCAATCACCAAAAGATTTCGATTGGCTTCAAATCCTCTTAATGTAACACTGCCACCACCCAATTGACTTTTCTGAATAAATACAATTCCTGTAGAAGCTAGTAAATCTGCGGTGTTTTGACCATTGGCGGTTGAAATATATTTACTATTCAAACTAAGAATTTGCTGTGCAACATATTTTTTTTGCTCAGGAAATTTATTAGCTGTAATGATAACTTCGTCAAGAAATGATAAGGTGTCTTTTGTTATGTTTTTTGTTTGTGCGTTAGTAAAGTATGGAAATAACAGCATAGCGATGACAGCTGTTTTTTTAATAAAGCTCATGGTATAAATTTTGGTAAATAAGAAAATGACTTCAACATTAAATGTGAAGCAGAAAAACGTTCATGTTATTTAATCACGAATGCAATGGCGGCGGAGTAGGAACGGCAAGTGTTTTATCTATCGTGTTTTCAATAGTATAACTGAAGTATTTCTCGTTTGTTATTTTATAAAAAATTACAGGCTCTGATTTTGGCAACACAAATACAAGTGATAAAAGCTTAACTAAAGCATCAGGCGTTTTATTATTTTGATTTTTATTCCCGTCAAATATTTTTTTAAATCTTTCTAAGATGTTAGTTTCCTCGCTATCCCTAAAGGCAATTATTTTATAGTCATTTCCTTTTTTAATAATTGATTTGATATCATAGAGTTCATTTCTAAAATAAAATTCATGGTCATCAATTTTTGATTTTTCGAAATCGGATTTTGAGATTTGAATGTCACTGAAATGAGTATTGTCTTCTTCGAGAAGCTTGCTGATATTGATGCCATTCAATACTTGTTGAATTTGTAATACAAAAATGATTCCGCCTGTTTGCAAGATGAGAATGGAAAAGATAAGTATGGTAACAATTTTTTTCAAAAAGAAATATGGCAAGACAAATTAATAAAAAACAATTTGAAATACGAATCCTATAATTTTGTTTCTTTCCAAGTTTTATATTCTGGATAATTGATGTTGCGGTCGGCAGGTATTGTTGTCAATGGGCTGCATTCGCTCCAATGTTGCTTCATGTTTTCGGGCAATTGCTGGTATAACTTGGTGCCTTCCGTTTTCCATTGCATCATTTCATCAGAAACGTCTTTGATTTTTTTTGCGGGGTTGCCAACAATCAAACTTCTGTTTTCAAAAACCTCATCAGCTTTAACAAAACTCAAAGCACCAACTATACATTCATCACCAAGTTGTACATTATCCATGATAACTGCATTCATTCCAACTAGACAATTTCTTCCAATAGTAGCTCCATGTATTACAGCACCATGTCCAATATGGGCAGCTTCTTTCAGCAAAACCGTTACACCCGGAAACATGTGAATGGTGCAGTTCTCCTGAATGTTACAACCATCTTCAATGATGATTTGTCCCCAGTCGCCTCTAATGGCCGCGCCGGGTCCGACATAAACATTTTTTCCGATGATGACATTGCCTGTTACACAAGCTTGAGGATGAATAAAACTACTTGGGTCTACAACAGGGATGATATTATTAAACTGATAAATCATTGGAATCAGATAAGGGTTTTATTGGTTCTGTAGCAAGTGCCTTTAAACACCGCCACCACATGATTGTGTTGATTGGTTATCGTGATGTGATACAATCCTGTTGATTTGCCATTATGCAATTCTTTCGCTTCTGCTATTAACACATCATCTACATGAACTGGTTTTAAAAAGTTGATGCTGGTATCTAACGCCACAGATAAAACATTTCTATTATTGCAGGCAAAAGCAAATGCGCTGTCTGCCATTGAAAAAGCAACGCCACCATGAATGATGCCCAGTCCGTTGATCATTTCTTTTCTGATGGTCATGGTGATTTTGCTATAACCTTCTTTTATCTCCATCACATTTATTCCTAACCACTGACTGAACAAATCATGTTCCATCATGTGTTGAACCACTTGTGTTGCTTTCAAATCGTTTTCGCTGTTCATGATTATTCTCCTTTAAAATTTGGCAATCTTTTTTCCATAAAAGCGTTTACACCTTCCTGATAGTCTTTAGTCACTGCCGCTTTATTTTGTAATTTGTCTTCAAGTGCTAACTGTTCTGTCAAATTGTTTTGAAGGGATTGATTTAATGCTTGCTTGGTAAAAGCAAAAGCCATGGTTGGCATTTGAGCCAATGTTTCAGCAATTTTAAAAGAGTCATCAGCAAAACTTTCAGCAGGAAAATATTTATAAATCATGCCGATTCTTTCAGCTTCAACAGCAGATACTTTATCGCCAAGCATCATCAATGCACTTGCTTTTTGAAATCCGATTAATCTTGGTAAAAAATAAGTACCGCCGCTATCGGGGATCAAACCGATTTTAGAAAAGGCCTGAATAAAATTTGCATTTTCGTTTGCTATAACAATATCACAACACAATGCAATATTCGCACCAGCACCTGCAGCTACGCCATTAACAGCACACACGATAGGCTTTCCTATATTTCTGATTCTGGTTACAATAGGATTATAATGTTCAATCAGAATTTTGTCGAACGTAGCAGGATTTTCTCCAATTACTTCCCCTAAATCCTGACCTGCACAAAATGCTTTTCCATTACCTGTAATGTAGATGCATCTCACATCATTGTTTTTTTCACAATCATCTAGAGTTTGTTGCAACAACAAAGCCATTTCTCTGTTAAAGGAATTGAATTTCTCGGGTCTGTTTAAGGTGATAACACCCACATTGTTTTTTAATTCAAATAAAATAGAAGCCATAATAAATTTTTAAACATCAAAACTTTTCACCTCACTATGTTCAAGTAAAAATTGATTTACCAAAGTATAGTTCCTGTCGGGAGAACTGATTCTATACAAAAAAATAGCATCATTGTTTTCTTTTACAATTTTCATACAACGAAAACCCAAATCATTTTTTTTGAAAAAAATTTCAAGGTCCTGTCTTAAATTATTTCCTATTCCATCGGTAATTATTTTATAATCTTTCACTTTGTGAAACTTGTGAATGAATTGATGAACAGGTTCTAAAATAAAAAGTGTAATTACGACAATAGTTGTTACAACAATGGCAACAGGATAATCATGATAACCAACAGCCATGCCTAATGCGGCGGTTATCCAAATTAATGCGGCAGTAGTTAACCCCTTAACAGTAATCCCTTCTTTAAAAATAACGCCGGCACCAATAAAACCAATACCTGTTACAATGTTGCTGGCAATTCTGTCACTTGCTCCTAGGTTGGCTGCTTCTTTAGATAAGATGGTAAACAAACAAGATCCAACAGAAATCAAAATCATCGTTCTAAAACCTGCTGCTTTACTTCTGAATTCTCTTTCAATACCCAGAATACCGCCGATTACAAATGCTACTGAAACCTGAGCAGCTTGTTCCAGATAAATATTCATACTGTGCATACATTAAATTTTAATCGAAAATAAAGTTAAGAAGATTAATGGCATTTGAAATAATCAAAAGGCTCTTTGCAATCATTACATTGATA
>CANGEZ010000249.1 GCA_947452875.1 Chitinophagaceae bacterium | reverse complement strand
TATTGGATAAAGAAAAACGTATCGTAGGTAAGAAACTTAGCTGGGAACAACTTAATGATTTCCTAGAAACAAAGTGGAAAGAAAAAAAGAACTAACGCTTACAAAATATTATTATAAATGAAAAAAGTTTGTTTATTGACAGCACTGTTATGCAGTGCTGTTTTGGGTTTTACGCAATCCCTCATTACCTACGGAAAATACTCAGTTAACAAAGCTGAATTTCTAAGAGCGTACAATAAAAACAAAACAACCGTTACAGACAAAGAAAAAGCCATTAGAGATTACGTTGACCTGTACACGAACTTCAAACTAAAAGTGAAAGCTGCACAGGAATTAAAATTAGATACAACGTCACAACAGATTTCTGATCTTGATAATTTCCGTCACCAGATTGAGGAGAATTACATGAGTGATGAAAAAACATTTAAGTTTTTAATGGATGAAGCTTTTAACAGAAGCCAATCTGATTTACATGTAGTAAGATATACGTTACCTATAGATGTCAATGCAGAACCTGAGGACACTATGAAGAATTATCAGGTCATTCAATCGGTTTACGATGCCCTTAAAACAAAAACAAGCGCATCAGAAATCACTAAAAACATAAATGTAAAATATGTAGACATGGGTTATGTCACTGTGTTTGCATTGCCATATGTGTATGAAAATATTGTTTACAATTTAAAATTGGGAGAGTTTTCGAAACCTTATAAATCAAGAAAGGCCTGGCATATTTTTCAGCTTGTTGACCAGCGCAAGAGTGCCGGAAAATGGAAGATAGCGCAAATATTATTTACATCGCCTGAAAACGCAGACGATGCTACAAAAGCAAATGCTAGAAAATTGGCAGATTCTGTTTATGGACTATTACAAAATGGGTCAGAGTTTGGTGCCATGGCAAGACAATACAGTGATGATAAATTAACTTATTTAAGTGGTGGCGAAATGCCTGAATTTGGCACTGGAAAATTTGATATCGAGTTTGAAAGAGAAGTCGTGAAATTGAAAAACGACAATGAATTTTCTGCACCATTCAATACTTCATTTGGAATTCACATCATAAAGAGATTGTCTTTTACGCCAACGCCTACAACAAAAGATGATGAGACTTTTCAGTTTGATTTGAAACAAAAATTGATGCAGGATGAAAGGATGAAAATCGCCAGAGATAAGTTTGCTAATGATATTTTAACCAAAATTGGATTTAAGCAATCTTCAACCGTATCGCCAAATGATTTGTTTCGTTTAGTAGATACCGTTATGAACAATACAGAAGACATGGATATCGCTTCGAAAACGTCCATCAGTAAAAAAGTAATCATCAGCTACAGCAAAGGAAATATCAAAGGAGAAGACTGGTTGATATTTGCGAGAGACTATAAATCAAATCCTGAATTGTATAAAGACGAAACCAATGCTGAATTGTGGGAGAAGTATAAAATTGTGGCCTCATTAGATTATTACAGAAAACATTTGGAATCGTTTAATACTGAATTTGCCAATCAGCTTCAGGAATTTAAAGAAGGGAATATGTTGTTTGAAGTGATGGAAAAGCAGGTATGGTCCAAAGCTGCTGCAGATACTGTAGGATTAAAAAAATATTATGAAGAGAATAAAAAGCAATATACCTGGGCGCCAAGTGCTGATGTATTAATATTCAATGCCGTGTCGGAAGATGTGGCCAATGAAGCACAAGCACAAATAAAAGCAGGCAACAGTTGGAAAATGTTGGTAGAAGAAAAACAAGGCGAATTGCAAGGAGATAGTGGAAGGTTTGAATTGACACAAATCAATGGCAATGCCAATGCTGTGTTGGGAAGTTTTTCACCTGTAGTAAAAAATGTAGATGGAACGGCTACTTTCATGCAATACTTTAAAATTTATGGCGGAGGAGAACAAAGAAGTTTCGAAGATTCGAAAGGCATGGTGATCAATGATTATCAAAATGTGGTTGAAAAAAGATGGATAGAAGAACTGCGAAAAAAATATCAAGTAAAAGTAAACGAGGTGTTGTTGAAGCAGATTGCGAAAGAGGCGAATTGATGCCCCCTCAATCCCCCAAGGGGGAAGATTGTGGCCACGAATTCACGAATTTTTTTACCGCTGAGAAGGAGAGGGAGTGAGGTTACGCTGAGATTCTTTATGATTTTTCGATTCATGAGGTAATGATATTTTTATTTCCGAAATACTCCTTTTACCCCGAGGTGTCGGGGCAGGCTATTCTACATTGGCTATTTTACATTTTACATTTCTCACCGCAAAGAACTAGAGTAAAAGAGATTGCGCAGAGATGCTTTTTGATTTTCGATTCATGAGGCAATGATATTTTCATTTTCGAAATACCACTTTATTATTTCTTATTTATTATTCATTATTATTTATTTCCTCCCTCTCCCCCCGTTTTTTCCTCAAAAATTCTTGTGTAAAAAACTTAGCAAAAAATACTAAAAAAATTAGTGTAGATAAATTTATTCCCCTATCTTTGTTCTCTCATTTAGATTTACACAGTAATTCAGATACATCAATCAATAAAAAAAGAAAACAATGAGTAACGCAGAAAAATTAAAAGCTTTAAAGCTTACGATGGACAAAATTGACAAGGATTTCGGAAAGGGATCTGTCATGATGATGAACGAAAGAACCGAAACTGAACAAGGGGTGATTTCCACCGGTTCGATTGGTTTGGACGTGGCTTTAGGAATTGGCGGTTTGCCAAAAGGTCGTGTTATAGAAATATACGGACCAGAATCTTCAGGTAAAACAACATTGGCTACACATATTATTGCGGAGGCGCAGAAAAAAGGCGGCATTTGCGCATTTATAGATGCAGAGCATGCTTTTGATAGCAATTATGCTAAAAAACTAGGTGTTGATATTGATAATCTATTGATATCTCAACCTGATTATGGTGAACAAGCGTTAGAAATTGCAGACAGATTGATTTTATCTGGTGCATTAGATGTTGTGGTTATTGATTCTGTTGCCGCATTGGTTCCAAAAAGTGAATTGGAAGGTGAAATGGGCGACAGTAAAATGGGATTACATGCTCGTTTAATGAGCCAGGCTTTGAGAAAATTAACTGCCACCATATCAAAAACAAACAGCTGCTGTATTTTCATCAATCAATTGAGAGAGAAAATCGGTGTTATGTTTGGAAATCCTGAAACCACCACGGGCGGTAACGCTTTGAAATTTTATGCATCGGTTCGTTTGGACATCCGTAGAATGACACAAATTAAAGATGGCGATGAAGTAGTAGGTAACCACATCAAGGTTAAAGTAGTTAAAAACAAAGTAGCACCTCCTTTCCGTCAAGCTGAATTCGATATCATCTACGGAGAAGGTATTTCTAAAGTTGGTGAAATCATCGACATGGGTGTAGAAATGGGCATTGTTCAAAAAAGTGGAAGCTGGTTCAGTTACAATAACGACAAACTTGGACAAGGTCGCGAATCTGTAAAACAACTACTTCTCGACAATCCTGAAATGGCAAATGAAATCGAAACCAAAATCAGAGAGAAAATTAAAGAAATGCAGGCTTCTTAAAAAAATTAAATGGGAGAATACAAATGATGCTCCTGTTTAAAAACTCAGATATATGTAAACCTATAAAACACCTTTTTACATTTCATTCAATTACCAATTTATAGTTGAATTTTTTTGGGTTAGTTAATCGAATTGCCCCGATAGTCTTGTCGGGGCAATTGTTTTTAGCCCCCTCAATCCCCCAAGGGGGAAGTTGAT
>CANGEZ010000248.1 GCA_947452875.1 Chitinophagaceae bacterium | reverse complement strand
GGATTGTTATTTACATCTACATCAGGCGCATAATTCATTTGAATGCCCAATCGCTTGCATTGTTCGGCCACCACTTTACCATATTGATATACAATCGAAGAATCGCTCATTGCACCCAACATCATTTGTCGGGGTAATGGCAAAACGCTGTCGAAAATTCTCATACCCACTCCCCATTCGCCATCAATGGAAAAAAGAATCGGCGTTTTGGCAATACGTTTCAGGTTATTGACCATGCCGGCTTGTAATTGCGGACTGCCCTGAAACAAACAAACGCCTCCGATATTGTATCTTTTTACATAATCCGCAACGGAATCATTTAGGAAGGTTATTTTTCTTGTTTTCATGTCGATGGTCGACAAACGGGCTACAACCAATTGTCCAATGCGTTCATCATTCGATAAAGTATTGTAAACACTGTCGGCCCATTTTTTTGCCGCAGTACTATTATTTTGCTGACCAAGGGAAATACCCGCAGAAAAGCACAGAAAAACAACAAGAAAATAGCGCATAAAAGCAATAAAATTATTAGTGAAAAGGATTAGTTATTTTTGCGCTACAAATTACATTGATTTTGACAGATATCATTCATTTATTACCGGATAACATAGCCAATCAGATTGCAGCGGGAGAGGTGATCCAGCGTCCGGGCAGTGCTGTAAAGGAATTATTAGAAAATGCAGTAGATGCGGGAGCCGATGAAATACGCCTACTTGTTAACGATGCTGGCAAGGCGTTGGTACAAGTTATCGACAACGGAAAAGGCATGAGCGAATCCGATGCCCGTATGTCCTTTGAACGTCATGCTACCTCCAAAATCACCAATATCGACGACCTTTTTAGGATAAAAACCATGGGTTTCAGAGGGGAAGCTTTGGCAAGTATTGCGGCGGTGGCCCAGGTGGAACTTAAAACCAAAAGAGAAGAAGATGCATCCGGCACTTATATCGAAATAGAAAACAGCAGGGTGAAATTACAGGAGCCGGTGGCCGTAAATAAAGGCACAAGCATCGCCATGAAGAATCTTTTCTTCAATGTTCCTGCGAGAAGAAATTTCCTAAAAAGTAATACTGCCGAATTGCGTCATATCGTTGACGAGTTCATCAGGGTGGCGATGGCGTTTCCGGATATTTTCTTTTCCATGCAATCCAACGGACAAGAAGTTTTTCATTTGGAAAAAGGAAGTCTGAAACAACGAATCGTTCAAATTCTAGGAAATACATACAATGCAAAATTGGTAAGTGTAGAAGAACAAACCGATTATTTGAACATCATGGGTTTTGTAGGCAAACCCGAAACGGCAAAAAAGACAAGAGGCGATCAGTATATTTTTGTCAACAATCGTTTCATTAAAAGCGCTTATTTGAATCATGCCATCATGAATGCGTTCGCAGATTTGATTCCTAAAGACAGCTTTCCGATGTATGCCTTGTTCATTGATTTGGATCCGGCGCAATTGGATATTAACGTGCATCCTACCAAACAAGAAATCAAATTCGAAGATGATAAAATAGTATATGCATTTGTGCATTCAGCGGTGAAACATGCATTGGCACAATTCAGCATTACACCCACACTTGATTTCGAACTGGATTCTTCTATACAATCTTTGGATGCGGTGAACAAACCTATGACAGATGAGCAACGTGCTTCAACGGCCTCATCAAGTTTGTACCAGGCCTTCTCAAAAAAAAATCAGGCGCATTTTATCGAAAGAACTTCCGGAGCTAATGAACTGAAACACTGGAAAGATTTTTACGAAACACCTGAAACAAAAAATACTGACGCTGATTTGACGACGCCCAATATTCAGCATTTGCACAAAGAACATGAGCATGAATTTCCTTTGATGCAGTTGCACAATGCGTATATTATTGTTCAAAAAGGTTCGGGATTTATTTTAGTAAATCAGCAAAACGCGCACGAAAGGGTGTTGTATGAAAGATATGCTAGAGCAGTTGATGGCAAGCCGATTGCTACACAAAGAAGTCTGTTTCCTGCCACTATTGAATTGACTTCTAGCGATGCGATTATGTTGCAAGAATTGCTCCCTGATATGCTCGACCTCGGTTACCAGATTGAATTTTTTGGATTAAACACATTTGTCATTCAGGGAACACCTGCAGATGTATTGACAGGAAATGAAAAAGCTGCGATTGAAAATATTTTAGAACAGTACAAGCATTTCAGCAGTGATTTAAAATTCACCAAAAGAGAAAAATTACTCCGGTCGATGGCGATACAAAATGCTATAAAAACAGGCACTTCTCTTACACAAAAAGAAATGCAAGGATTAGTACAAGATTTATTGGCCTGCGAAATTTCAAATGCCACTCCAACAGGAAGACCTACTTACATGAATTTTGATAAGGGGGAGATTGATAGGATGTTTGGGAGGTGAAAGCCCCCTCAATCCCCCAAGGGGGACTTTGATTGTGTTTTGTTGGGGAAACCACGAATTCGGTAATATTTGTGGTTTGTTGTTTATTGTTTGGCGTTTGGTGTTATTCATTTGTAAACTCTTCCTTCTCAGCAATGTCTCCTGAAAGGGACGTTGCGTAGTTGGGTTAGCCACGAATGCACTAATTTTTCACCGCGGAGAATCTGAGGCTATAGAGTTTACGCAGAGAAGCGTTGAATAGATTGCCGCATTGCTTGGAGTTAATCGCACTTCCTTATTCTTTATTTTTACTTTCTTATTATTTATTTATCCGCCACCAAGACACCAAGGCTCCAAGAAACACAAAGGCTGTTTTTAAATTATAGTAGATAATTATCATTGTCCCCCTCTGCCTTCAGGAGAGGGGTTAGGGGTGAGGTGCTTTAACAAACATTACCACTTCACCTATCCACAACCTATCCATTCTGATAATAAATAATTTTCACACCTTTTACATTACTCAATTGTTTATCAGCTGTTACTAAAGGTGTGTTGAGCCATAAAGAAGTGGCAGCAATAATGGCGTCGGGTAATTTTATATTGCTTGTTTTTCTTAATGTAATGGCTTTTATTTTGATAGCATCATTGATGTCGATAATTAAAAGCTCCTTTATGAATTGTTTGATTGCTTTTTGCTCTTTAACAGTAATTTTTTTGTAAGAAAGCAATTCCATTTCGGTTATAAATGAAATGTATAATTCTTTATCGAAAAGAAAATCTGAAAGGGTAGTATCACCGTCAAGCATTGATAAAACAATATTGGTATCAAGCAGCAATTTATTTCCATTCATCTCTGAATGTTTTTTGTATGTGTAAAGGGTTTTTTTTTAATGTAATAACACCACAAAACTTTTTTGTATTTACACCAGTTGATTTTTTTAAACTCTTAATTAAATCATCCATTTCTTTTTTACTGGCGCCTTTTTTTAATACCAATACCATGCTTTCCGGTTTTAATACCATAAATCTAATTATTAATTATTGTTTCACAAATTTCCATGAAATGTGAGTCTTAATCATGTTGAAATCCTCGGAAGAAAAAGAGATTTTTCTGTTTGTTACAAGGGTGCTTCTTCTCAGCAATGTCTCCTGAAAGGGACGTTGCGTAGTTGGGTTAGCCACGAATGCATGAATTTTTCACCGCGGAGAATCTGAGGCTATAGAGTTTACGCAGAGATGAGTTGAATAAGTTGCCACAGCCGCCACCAAGACACCAAGGCACAAAGAAACACAAAGGCTGTTTTGAATTATAGTAGATAATTATAATTGTCCCCCTCTGCCTTCAGGAGAGGGGTTAGGGGTGAGGTTC
>CANGEZ010000247.1 GCA_947452875.1 Chitinophagaceae bacterium | reverse complement strand
TCATGATCATTTCTATGGCAAGCAAGAAAAAGATTGTTTGGTTTATCAGGAAACACCTCAGCCTAGTCATCCAAATCCATCTAATTCTGATGTTGTAAATTATGCAGATGATTATGGCTATCACGAAGGTATCATACAGGCCAGTTCCGGACACATGCGTGTAACCGTTGCTCCTGCTGGTGTTACTGTAGATTATGTGAGAACCTATTTACCTGCGAATGAAGATGCCACACATCACAACAAAGATGTTTCTGCAACTTATTTTATTAGCAGTACCAACAATTGTTATGATTCAACCTCGCCGCCACCTGTAAACGATTCCTTAACGCTAGTAAGTAATGTTACACCAACGTTGTACAATTGCAATTACGATATCAGGGATAACATTTATCCCAATCCATTTTCAGATCAAACCAAAATTGAATTTGAAATCAAGAATGCTGAAAATTTACATTTCTTGATTCATAACGATTTAGGGCAGTTGGTGAGAAGATGGGATTATAACAACAGTGTTCCTTTAGGAAAATACCTGATTGTTTGGGATGGGAAAAATGCAGCTGGTACTAAATTACCTTCAGGAACTTATTTCTATTCCATCAGAGGGGATAATGGGGTGATTAAATCCGGGAAGATTGTGTTGGTGAGATAAGTCTTGCTACAAAGAGACCAAGCCCCCCTTAATCCCCCAAAGGGGGAAATGAAATTAGCGTAACCTCACTTAATCCATTCTCTTAAGCTAAAAAATCTAAGCCAACCCAAGCAAAACATAATCAAAGTCCCCTTTGGGGGATTTAGGGGGCTTTTACAATTCCTCCAAACTATTTTTCAATTCCGAAAATGAAGTAATAACAGGCGTCAGATTTACAACTTGATAACCACCTGTTGTAGCAATTGATGAAGTGGTGATATTTTTTTGACTCATGTAATAATACCCACCTTGTTTTGAAATTACGGTTACTGTAGCTTGTCTGCCTGCAGGAAGAAAACCCGTTTTAAAGATTCTACTTGGAACATCAGCATCAAAATTAATGAACGCTGTCAAGTCGTGAAAAGAAAGAAATGCAATAGTATTGGCATTGGTATAATTAGAAGGCAAACGCAATGATATCTTTGATTGCTGGTTATTGTAAAAGTCTTCTGTACTGCAATTCACCCAACCTGTTTGATTTATATGAGCAATGTGATAGTCTGAATGAACTGAAATATTGTTTTGAGTTGAATCTGCAGGTCTTTGCCAATTAGAGTACAACAAATCAATTTGATTTTCTTCAAATAATTTCATGCCGGTACCGGAATTATCAGAATGATAACTAACACTGATATTATTGTTAGGCGCAATGAACAGTTCTTCATTATTCAAGGTATAAAAAGCAATAAAAAACGTACCTCCAGATGATAGCAAATGACCAGTGTTTGTTATACTTTGTTTCATCATCGAAGCAGACTTTCCTACAGAGTTTGCATACATGGATTTTGCAATCATATTGCCTAAATAAACATCGCCACTACCTGTAATGATGCTTCCAGGATTTATGGAAAAATGTAATTCGGATGCCGTTATAAAACTTAATCCTGTGCCTCCATTGAGAGAAACTGTATCTATATCAAATTCATCTTGTATGTCGTGCTTAAGTGACACTGCACTCATGTTGTATGTTATTGTATTATACCAAGTGGTATCTGGTCCATTTAATTGATTCGGATCAGGAACAATCATATCGGTATTCTTCTCACACGAAAATAATCCAACACACATGGCGCAGCAAAAAGAAAAAATTAATAAACGGTTTGTCATTTTGTTTTTCATGTTCTTTTATTAAGATACAGCATTCATAAGTTTTGTTGCCTACTAGAGATTTAATCTGATTCCGAATTTAACTCCGGAGGTATGATATTTTTGTTTTAATGTAATTTCCTCTTTACTTATAGAAGAAAAATTGTACCTCAGGTAAGGTTCAGCCAGAATACTCCATTTCTCATTTAATGAATAATAGCAAGAAATGGCCCCAATACCACCTATTCCAATATTTGTTTTGAATTGATATGGGTTGTGGCTCAATCCACTGATATCAACCGGCTGCATGGAATCGTTCAATACTTCTCCCTGATTCCAACTATGAATGTTTACCATCAATCCGGTATTGAAATTCACATTCCATTTGCCTCTCGAAGTTTCATAGCCTATCGTAATAGGGATATCAAGTGTTTTGTAGTGATTGAAACTAGTTTTGTATCTCGTACTTGTTGTTTGATAACTTCCAATGGTGTCGCCCGAAGCATTGATGATGAAAACTACCTGAATGATATTTCCTTGTACAAATTTAAATTTTTCGTTAATCTGACTGTAATTCAAACCTGCTCTAACATTAAAACCATTGTTGAATACTTTTGTGAATCTGATTCCGGTGCTATAAGCAGAAGCGAAACTTGTACTTTCTTTCCTCATTCTCATGTAATTGGAATTCGGCGTGTCTGAAAACTGTCTTATCGCATAATCAGCTGCGGCATAGAGTTCCATATACTTTTTATTGGCAGCAGGATTTTTATTATCATCTGGACAAGGAATATTCAGATTGATTTTCAATGGCGTTCTTAATTGAGGTATTGTTGAATGTTTCAATGAAATTAAATCTACAGTTTGAGGCGAAGAAGATAATGGTGTTTCATTGGAAAACTGAGCATCCGTAATAGTTTCATTGATGTTGATATCTTCGTCTATTGATGGCTGTGATATTGAAACAGCTGTTGTTTCTTTGAACGATTTATGTTTTTTGTTATTGAAACTATTTTCCTCTGTTTGAGATTGAATGTTATTATCAAATGATTTCGTAGCATTACCAAACACATTATGGGTCAGCATTTTTTCACTTGATACTGGGTCTTTAATAGACACAACGTTCAATTCTTGATTGATGATTGCTTTCTTATTGCTGCTGTTTATTTGATGATCAATGACTTTCTCATCGGTTTCGGTGAAATGAGCAACGTAATTATTTTTTGGAATTGAATGTGCTGCTGTAAAATTTATATTGTCATTGTTAGAATGAAATAAGAAATATCCCATCAAACTTCCGGTAGCAATAACTGATAAGAGTATGATGATGAAATTCGGATGGCGCCAAAAGAAAAAGAATGGTCTTTTTTTATCTTTTTTCTGTCTTACATTTTCCCAAATATGATCAGGAACGGCAGGACGGTAATCGCCCAGCTGCTCTTTTAAATGATCATCAAATGGTACTTTAAATTGCATTTTTTTCTTAGTTATTTTAAACCGCTAATTTTTGACTTTTTAAAATTTGTTTTTGCAACATCATTCTTGCTTTCGCCAATTGACTTCTGCTGGTTCCTGATTGAATGCCCAACATAGTGGCAATTTCATCATGACTATAACCTTCAATGACATACATGTTGAAAACAAATCTGTAACCGTCCGGAAGGTTATTGATGAGTTGAAGCAATTCTTTTTCAGACAAATGCGCATAAGCTCCTTGCTCTGTTGAAAAAAACTGCTCTGTATCTACACCTTCGTGACCAATAATTTCTTTATCGTAACGAATCAAAGTGTATTTTTTCAAAGCGGTATTGACCACAATTTTCCTAATCCATCCTTCAAAAGAACCCTCGCTTTTAAATTGTTTGATTTTGTCAAAAACTTTGATGAAAGCATCTTGAAGCATGTCTTCTGCATCAGCATTATTACGTGCATAACGCATACATACACCCAACATTTTGCCTGCATATAAATCAAAAACCGCCTTTTGAGCCGCTTCGTTTTTAAGCATGCAACCC
>CANGEZ010000246.1 GCA_947452875.1 Chitinophagaceae bacterium | reverse complement strand
TCTCAGTTTATCATTGTAACCCACAACAAGCAAACCATGAGTGCTGTGGATGTAATTTATGGTGTTACGATGCAAGAAGCCGGTGTAAGTAAGTTGGTGCCAGTTGATTTTAGAAGTTTGAATTAAAAAATAATTGAAATGGAACAAATTTCCGCTGAAGAAAAACAAGTTATCGAACAGATTTATGTATATGCCTCAGACTTGATTATTCGACAAAACAGGCCTGATTACGAGGTTGTTCATTTACTAAAGGACAAAGGGTTGAATGAATCAAATGCACAAATGATTGTTGACAAGATTGTAAATCAAGTTAATGATGCCAGAAGAAGTAAAGCAAAAAAAGACATTTTGTATGGAGCACTTTGGTGCGTCGGCGGGATTATGATAACAGTTGGAACTTATTCTGCAGCAAGTAATGGAGGCGGTAGTTATGTAATTACTTGGGGGGCCATTTTGTTTGGGGGCATTCAATTGTTTAAAGGCATCATCAATTATTGATTTTTAATTGTTATAAGATCATTTTTTTTCAGTAAAATTTTTCCAAAATTGAATTTTATCCCTCGGTTGAAACCGTGGGCTGTAAAAAATGTTCAGAACATTATAAAGTTCATGTCAGTCTTTTGGTATTTCACTCATTAGGCCCACATTTCGCTTTAGCCCACCGTTTCAACGGTGGACGTAGAGATTTTTAAAAATAAGACAGTGATGAATCAATAAAATATATAAATCGCGCCTTTGCCCCATTGCGAGCCTTGCGTGAAACCCTTTCAAAACTAAAAAACCAACTTCCCAATTCTCCCTTTCCCACCAGCCAAAAAAACAGCAGTCCCATTCTTTGCTTTTCTACAAGCATGAAAACCTTCATCAGCAATTTTTCGAAAATGCAAGCCATCGTCATTGGTTATATCAACACCATTTAAACCGCAGGTAATCCAATTAGATTTTCCAAGATACTCAACACAACTTCTGTATCCGCTTGGAGGTTGTTGAGATGGAATCCATGTTTTTCCATTGTCTTTTGTAAAACAATAATTTCCTTCACTTGAATCTTTTTGCATAAAATCACCACCCACAATCATAAAAGTGTTTGCGTCTTTTACAGCAATTGAATTGGCTCCCGTACTTTCTTTTCCGTGCAACAGTGGCAATTTTATTTTTTTATTATCAATTAATAAATTGGAATGAAACCCTCCGGATATGGCAATATAGTCATGCTTATTAAGTATTCTGATATTGGTACCACTGCTAGCAAAAAATGCTTCGCCACTATCCAAGGGTGGTCTGCGTTGTAGCGCATTTGGCTTCCAGGTGTTATCAGACAATTTCGCAACAAATCCTATTCCTGAAATTGGATCACCAATAACAACTCCGGATTTTTCATGTTGAAATTCCATAGCATCTAAAAACATGCCCTTCGTGGTGTCTTTAAACATAATTGTCCAGGTATCGCCGCCATTAATTGTTTTTAAAATTTTCGCCGGACAATCAATGCCCATGATGATTGCTGTATTTTCATCAAAAGCTTCTATATCTCTGAAATCAGTTTTTTCATAACCTTTTACAGTTAGATATTTCCAGGTATTGCCGCTATCTGTACTTTTTCCAACAGTTCCGTTACTGCCACTGACCCAAATGGTTTTATCGTCTACCACACTCAATCCACGAAATGAAGATTTGGCTTCGGCTGAAATAATTTTTACTTGTTGCGCTTGAATTGTTGTGATGAAAAATACAGACAACAATAAATAAATTCTAATCATTATTATTAAAATATTTGAAACTTCAGAATAGCTGAAATTGGCTTAAAATCTAAGCAAAACAGCTTTTTTTTATTACTTTTGACTAAGTTAAAATTTAATGGCGAATAACCCAATTTAATAAATGAACCCAACGCTTTCTACAATCGACGAATATATCTCAAATCTTCAACAAGCTTCTCAGATCTTGACTTCCAACCAGATTTCAGTAAGTAACACAGCAGCTGAAAAAATCAACAAATGCAGAGCCTATCTCGACAATAAAATGGCTGCGTCCGATGATTTGTACTACGGAATTAATACTGGTTTTGGTTATCTCCAGAATGTAAAAATAGACGATCACCAATTAGAAATATTGCAAGATAATTTGATTAAATCTCATGCTTGCGGAATGGGAGATGAGGTGCCATCTTCGATTGTAAAATTGATGTTGGCTTTAAAGATCAAATCTCTTTGTTATGGACATTCCGGAGTTCAAATGGTTACAGTTGCTCGTTTGGTTGAGATGTTCAATAATAATATTCTTCCTGTTATTTATACACAAGGCTCTTTAGGTGCATCAGGTGATTTGGCTCCTTTGAGTCATTTGTGTTTACCATTGATTGGAGAAGGTGAAGTTTATTTCAATGGAAAGAAAACTAAATCTGCTGAAGTTTTAAATCATTTTGGCTGGGACATTATCCATCTACAAAGTAAAGAAGGTTTGGCTTTGATAAATGGTACACAATTCATGAGCGCTTATGGAATGCATTGTATCATGAAAGCAGAACGTTTGTTGAAATGGGCGAATATTATTGCGGCAATAAGCTTTGAAGGTTTTGATGGCGTGATTTATCCTTTCAATCCACACATCCATGAAGTACGTGCACATGCCGGACAGGTAAGCGTTGCCGCTACCATGCGTGAATTGTTGAATGGCAGTGAAATTGCTTCACAAAAAAAATCACAGGTTCAAGATCCATATTCATTTCGTTGCATACCTCAAGTTCATGGTGCAACTTTAGATACTTTCAATCATGTATCATCGGTGTTTTTAAGAGAGATAAATTCTGTAACAGACAATCCTAATATTTTTCCTGATGATGATTTGATTGTGAGTGGAGGTAATTTTCATGGACAACCATTGGCATTGAGTTTGGATTTCTTAGCTATCGCCATGAGTGAAATCGCCAATATTAGTGAAAGAAGAACTTATCAATTGATTTCAGGATTAAGAGGTTTGCCGCCTTTCCTTGTGAAAGACGCAGGATTGAACTCAGGCTTCATGATTCCTCAATATACTGCTGCTGGGATTGTAAGTGAGAACAAGCAATTGTCTACACCAAGCAGCGTTGATTCCATTCCTTCTAGCATCAATCAAGAAGATCACGTAAGTATGGGTGCCAATGGTGCTGTTAAATGCAAGCGTGTGATTGATAACGTTGAAAAAGTATTGGCTATTGAATTACTAACGGCTGTTCAAGCAATTGATTTTAGAAGGCCATTAAAAACATCCGAACAATTGGAAAAGATAATTGTTTCATTCAGAAAAGAAATTCCATTCAATGAAACAGACAGAATACTTCATGATGATATGATGAAATCTGTTGCATTTTTACAAAACTATTCATTCAATTAAAATATTAATAATGAGCACAACGGCATACGATTTTGAAAAATACAAAACGCCCACCGGAACAACATTAAATTGTAAAGGATGGGTACAAGAAGCAGCATTGAGAATGTTGTTAAATAATCTTGATCCAAATGTGGCCGAACGTCCTGAAGATTTAATCGTTTATGGTGGAAGAGGTAAAGCCGCTAGAAACATCGAATCATTGGATTTAATCATCAAAGGTTTGAAAGATTTGGAAGAAGATGAAACCTTGTTGATACAAAGCGGAAAGCCTGTAGCCATTTTAAAAACACATAAAGATTCTCCAAGAGTGTTGTTGAGTAATTCTCAATTGGTACCTAATTGGGCCAACTGGAAACATTTTGACGAATTGGAGAAAAAAGGATTAATGATGTATGGTCAGATGACTGCTGGAAGCTGGATTTA
>CANGEZ010000245.1 GCA_947452875.1 Chitinophagaceae bacterium | reverse complement strand
CATGGACAACTACGCCTACAAAATGGAGCAATAATTATTTTGAAAACCTTTTCGGATACGAATGGGAATTGACTAAAAGTCCAGCAGGCGCACAACAATGGAAGCCTAAAGGAAACGCAGGCGCAGGAACAGTTCCAGATGCACATGATCCTTCAAAATCACATGCACCAACGATGCTTACCACCGATTTAGCTTTGAGAATTGATCCAGCGTATGAAAAAATTTCTAGAAGATTTTTTGAAAATCCTGATCAGTTTGCGGATGCATTTGCACGCGCTTGGTTTAAGTTAACACATCGTGATATGGGTCCTTTAGCACGATATATCGGAGCTGAAGTTCCAAAAGAGGTTTTAATCTGGCAAGATCCTATTCCAACGGTAACGCATAAACTAATTGATGAGAAAGATATCGCTGCATTAAAATCTAAAATTTTATCATCAGGTTTAACGGTATCGCAACTTGTTTCTACAGCATGGGCTTCTGCTTCTACATTCCGTGGTTCTGATAAAAGAGGCGGTGCTAACGGAGCAAGAATTCGCTTGACACCACAGAAATACTGGGAAGTAAACAACCCTGCTCAGTTGAGTAATGTGCTTGATGCATTTGAAAAAATTCAAAACGAATTCAATGCTGCTCAAGCTGATGGCAAAGCGGTTTCAATGGCCGACTTGATTGTATTAGGAGGTTGCGTAGGAATTGAACAAGCTGCAAAAAATGCTGGACATACTGTTTCTGTTCCTTTCACAGCTGGTCGTGGGGATGCTTCACAAGAACATACTGATGTAGAATCATTTGCTGTATTAGAACCTTTGGCTGATGGTTTCAGAAATTTTATGAAGAAACATTACACTACTTCAGCAGAAGAAATGCTAGTGGATAAAGCGCAATTATTGACACTAACTGCACCTGAAATGACGGTATTGGTTGGTGGTATGCGCGTGTTGAACACTAACTATAATCATTCTCATCATGGAGTGTTCACCAAAAATACCGAATCACTTACTAATGATTTCTTTGTAAACTTATTGGATTCGGGAACGACATGGAAAGCTTCTGCTGCATCGAAAGATGTATTTGAAGGACATGATCGTATTACCGGTGAATTGAAATGGACGGGTACTCGTGTTGATTTGATTTTTGGTTCAAACTCAGAATTGAGAGCGCTTGCAGAAGTTTATGCTTTTGATGATGCTAAAGAAAAATTCATTCATGATTTTGTGGCGGCATGGAATAAGGTGATGAATTTGGATAGGTTTGATTTGGTGTAGTAGGGTTTCACCGCTGAGAAAGGAGATTAAAGAGGTTTCGCAGAGAGTTATGTATTCTTTGCGGAACCTTTTTTAGTTTCATGCAAGGCTCGCAAGGGTGCAAAGGCGCGATAAATTCGCCACGAATTCACGAATTGTTTTTATTTTTTAGTCGAAAATTCAGTTTGCTATTACCAAAGTAAAATTTGAATATCGGTTGAGTCAACGCCAAACGCCAAACGCCAAACACCAAACACCAAACACCAAACGCCAAACACCAAACGCCAAACAATAAATAATTCGTGAATTCGTGGTTATTCTCTTTCAAATCCCCAAAAAAATTCGTTTTTTCCAAAAAACTGCTTAATATTGCATCGGAAATGATTGATAAGATTAATCCCAATCTAATCGCTTCAATGTAAATTTCATTTTCATCAGCACAAATTTTCAACCACAATTTTCATTTTTCATCGCGTAATTTTTGAAAATCGCTTTGCACATAACTTATGTATAATCTATCGCAACTGAATGACTTGCTCATTCCGGAATTGGCCGATATAGCAGACCAATTACATATCCCAAATACAAAAAAAACATCCAGAGAGGAATTGATTTCCCTAATCCTGGAAAAACAAAATAATATGGCACCAGATAAAAACAGTCCAGAAGGAGAAAAGCCTAAACGTAAAAGAATTATAAAAGGCTCAAAACCAGAAGAAACAACTTCCACAGAAGAAGTTGCAAAAGAAGCTCCGGCTGCAAAAACTAAAAAAGCAGAACCTGAAAAGAAGATGCCGGTTAAAAAAGCAAAGCCTGAAGTTCAGGAAAACAATTTCGACGAAGAGGAAGAATTACAGCCTATAACAAGCGAACAAACAACTATTCCTGCTGCCATTGCACAAATGTTGCAACAGGAAGATATTCAGCAACCGGAGATTGAAATGGAACCTTCCGGTCCGCAAAACAGAGAAGTAAAATCATATCAACAGCAACGTTCTCAACAGCCGGTTTTCAATATTGAATTTGATGGCGTTGTATTAGGCGAAGGCGTTTTGGAAATGATGCCCGATGGATATGGATTTTTAAGAAGCAGTGATTATAATTATTTGTCGAGCCCCGATGATATTTATGTATCACCCTCTCAAATAAAATTATTCGGATTAAAAACAGGCGATACCGTTTATGGTTCTGTTCGTCCTCCGAAAGAAGGTGAAAAATATTTTGCGTTGTTGAAAGTGGAGACGATCAATGGTAAGAGCCCCGAAGAAGTAAGAGACCGTGTGCCCTTCGATTACCTAACACCGTTATTTCCTTTTGAAAGATTGAATTTGACTACTAAGTCTGATCATTACAGTACCAGAATCATGGACTTGTTTACACCGATTGGTAAAGGACAGCGTGGGTTGATTGTAGCGCAACCTAAGACTGGTAAAACCATGTTGTTGAAAGAACTGGCAAATGCCATTGCAGAAAATCATCCTGAATGTTATTTGATGATTGTACTTGTAGATGAAAGACCTGAAGAGGTTACCGATATGGAAAGAAGTGTAAAGGCAGAAGTTATCGCCTCTACATTTGATGAGCCTGCAGAAAAGCATGTGAAGGTTTCAACGATAGCGTTACAAAAAGCAAAACGATTGGTAGAGTGTGGTCATGATGTAGTGATATTGTTGGATTCTATTACACGTTTGGCTCGTGCACATAATACCGTTGCTCCTTCAAGTGGTAAAGTATTATCGGGTGGTGTGGAAGCGAATGCCATGCAAAAACCAAAACAATTTTTTGGTGCAGCTCGTAAAATTGAAAACGGCGGATCTTTAACCATCATTGCCACTGCCCTTGTGGATACCGGTAGTAAAATGGATGAGGTGATTTTTGAAGAGTTCAAAGGAACGGGTAACATGGAATTGCAACTCGAAAGAAAACTATCAAACAGAAGAATTTTCCCTGCTATAGATATTGTGTCTTCATCAACAAGAAGAGATGATTTGTTGTTGGATAAAGATACCTTCCAGCGTATGTGGGTTTTGCGTAAGCATATGGCGGATATGAATCCTGAAGAAGCGATCAATACGTTGTTGAAAAATATGAAGGGAACGAAAGATAATGCAGAGTTTTTGACTTCGATGAATGGATAAATCGATTTGGTAATTTGTAAATGAGTTAATTTGATAATTACCAAATTAAGCCATTGCCAAATTTTCAAATTAATTTTCCTTTCTTTGTCATTCATTGGCAATTACAAAAAGACATATCAACAAACTAATACTGCTATTTGCATTCATTGCAAATAGCTTTTTTATTTCCGGACAAGACTTCACCTCTAATCAAAATTATATCATCACCAAGCGGATGATAACCATGGAAGATGGGCTGCCATCGCGATTGGTTTATGATGCCATACAGGATAAAGATGGTTTTATATGGTTTGCTACGGCTAACGGACTTTGCAGATATGATGGCAATAATTTCAAAACTTATAACACACAAAATTCACCGCTGTTTTCTAATACGATCACAGGGATTGCCTTAGATGCCAATAATTATTTGTTG
>CANGEZ010000244.1 GCA_947452875.1 Chitinophagaceae bacterium | reverse complement strand
GAGAACGCTTAAAAGTAGAACAGGAACTTTTGGTGTTTCGTGTCATTCAGGAATTGGTGAACAATGTTTTAAAACACAGTAATGCGGGATTCATTCACTTAACGCAAAACAGCAGCGGCAATAATATTTACCTCAGAATACATCATGATGGCAAAGGTATTACACAGGCAGAATTTGATAAATTGAATGAAAGTGCACAAGGTCTAGGATTGAAGAACATCGCCAGCAGAATGAATGTTTTAAACGGAAGAATTTATTTTGAAATCGACCCGAGTCAAACCTATTATAAAATTACAATAGAAGTACCGAGGAAGGGGATTGTGTAGATGCTGGATAAGCTGGATGTGCTAGATAGGCTGGATACTAGATACTGGATAATCTGAAACTTACTTTCTCCTACTGTTCTTTATCACAAACTAATTGTATTTTTACAACTCTATTATGAGTGAATCCAATCAGATAACGGTTGCCATTGCCGACGATCACAAGCTTTTCAGAAAAGGCGTTATTCTTTCCATGCGTCAGTATACCAATATCAAATTCGTGATGGAAGCAGATAATGGAGAAGAACTGATCAATAACATTGGCGAGTTCAATCCTGACGTTGTGTTGTGCGATTTAAAGATGCCTAAAAAAGATGGCATTGATACCACCAAACTACTCACCAAATTGCATCCACATATTCGAGTAATCATCTTAACCATGTATGAAGATGAAAGATTTGTAGGTCACTTGATGGATTGTGGAGCAGCTGGTTATTTATTGAAAAGCACCGATCCTGCTGAAATTAAAAAAGCCATTACAGATGTGATGAAAACTGGGTTTTATCTTAATCCATTTGTAAATAAGGTACTCATCAAGAAGAACTACTCCAAGCAAAAATTCAATCCTAGCCTCACTTCAGAAGTGGTATTAAGCGACAGGGAAAAAGAAGTACTCACACTTGTTTGCATGGAATTTACCGCTCTGGAAATTTCTCAGAAAATGGATATTAGTCCACGTACAGTAGAAGCTATCAAAGACAGACTGATGGAAAGATTCGGTGTGAAAAATTCAGTAGGATTGGTTTTTTATGCGATGAAGAACCAATTGATTGATTAGTCAATTTGGTAATTTCCAATTTCTAATTCCTAACACCACTGAAACATCCGAATCGGTCAGAGACCTTCGTCGGCGCATCCAAATTACCAAATTGTCACATTTTCAAATTATCAAATCAACTAAAACAGTCCAAATAAAGTAGAGTCTATTTTAGTGATAATTTCTCCTAAATGTTCTTCTTTTTCAGCAAATTTATTAGTGTCGGCATCTATGATTAAAAGCGCACCATCTTTGTAATTTTCAATCCAGTTATTGTAGAGGTCATTTAGTTTTTTCAAATAATCCAATCTGATATTTTCTTCATATTCTCTGCCACGTTTTTGGATTTGACCAACTAGTGTAGGAACCGAAGCTTTTAAATAAATTAATAAATCTGGAGGCTGAACCATTGTCTTCAATGTTTCAAAAAATTTGTAGTAGTTGTCGAAATCGCGTTTGCCCATCAAGCCCATGTCGTGTAGGTTTGGCGCGAAGATGTTAGCATCTTCAAAGATTGTTCTATCTTGAATAACGGTTTCGGTACCACGCTGGATTTCTAGTAATTGATTAAGCCTACTGTTCAAGAAGTATATCTGAAGATTGAAGCTCCAACGAGGCATGTCTTCGTAAAAATCATTCAAATATGGATTGTGGTCCACATCTTCAAATTGAGGAATCCATTTATAATGTTTACTGAGCAATTCGGTTAAGGTTGTTTTTCCCGCTCCGATATTTCCGGCAATAGCAATGTGCTTTGGTTTTTTTAACTTGGCCATAATCCTTCAAAAAATTTTACTAGTGCACGAAAGTATTGAATAAATATTCAGAAAAAAATCGTTTTTCAAAAAAATCAGAAATAATTGAGTCCCATGACTTCTCTAACCAGTTTCATGGTCTTTCCGGCACTTTCACTAGCTTTTTGGGCGCCTTTTTTCATGACCTCTACCAAATAGTCGTCATTAGCTAGAATATCATCAGTTTTTTGACGAATGGGCGCCATGAATGAAATCATATCTTCTGCCAGCTGTTTCTTTAAATCACCATATCTGATGGTGCATTCATTAAAATCGCTTTCATATTTCTTAATCACATCCTCACTGCAAACTAGTTTCATCAACATGAAAATATTTTCTATATAATCAGGCATTACTGAGTTTTTCTCAGTTGGACCACTATCTGTTTTTGCCTTCATCACTTTTTTACGAATGGTGTCATCATCATCAGCAAAATATAATGTAGACATATTGTTTTCGCTTTTGCTCATCTTACCTGATCCATCCAATCCAGGTACTTTAATGAGCTGTTCATTATAATTGAATGCATGTGGTTCAGGGAAGATTTCGCCATATCTATGATTGAATCTAACTACGAAATTTCTGGCCATTTCCAAATGTTGCTCTTGGTCTTTTCCTACTGGAACATGACTGGCACGATGCATGATGATATCTGCAGTTTGCAAAACGGGATAGGTGAGCAATCCGGCATTTACATTTTCAGGATGTTGTCTGGCTTTATCCTTAAAAGTGACTGTTTTTTCTAATTCACCTTTATAAGCTAGCATATTCAAGTACAGGTACAATTCACCTGTTTCGTAAATATGACTTTGACAATAGAATGTTGCTTTTTCAGGATCAAGGCCACAGGCGATATTTTCTGCTAAAACCCTTCTCACATTTTCTTTCAGTGTCTTTGTGTCAGGGTGAGTAGTCAGTGAGTGCAAGTCGGCAATCATGAAATAACATTCAAATTCGTCTTGCATGCGCACATAATTTCTGATGGCCCCAAAATAATTTCCAAGATGCACCATGCCCGTGGGTCTGATGCCGCTCATTACAATATTTGAAGACAGATTTGGATTTTTTTCTCCTGTTTTGTGTTGGTCGCTCATTGTCAGAAAATAATGGTGGCGAAGATAATAAATATGAATGTAAGTTCTATTACTTTTGCGCTATGGAAATTAATGAAGCAATGGTAGACAAGCTGGCTTCTTTATCGAAACTTGAATTTAACACAGTTGAAAAAACTGAGTTGATAGCTGATTTGCAGAACATGCTGATATTTGTCAATCAGCTTCAGTCATTAGACACCACAAATGTGGATCCTTTGCTTTACATTACAGATAATAAAAACATCCTAAGAGCAGATGAAGTAAATTCGGAAATCAATAGAGAGCAAGCTTTACATAATGCCCGATTGAAAGACGAACAATTTTTTAAAGTACCTAAGGTTATCAAAAAATCATGAACACAATCATCCATCTCGAAAATATTCTGAAAAGTTATTTCTTAGGAAAGAATGAATTGCAGGTACTTAAAGGTATTGACCTTGACATCAATAAAAACGAATATGTTGCACTTATGGGCCCTAGCGGTTCCGGAAAGTCAACATTAATGAACATACTTGGTTGTTTGGACTCACCTTCTGGTGGTAAATATGTTCTGAATGGAAAGGACGTTAGCCGAATGCATGATGACGAGTTGGCAAAAGTTCGGAATGAAGAGATTGGTTTTGTGTTTCAGCAATTCAATTTATTGCCTAGATTAACAGCTGCAGAAAATGTGGCATTGCCATTGGTTTATGCAGGGGTTTCCAAAAAAGAAAGAAACGAAAGAGCAATAGCTGTTTTACAAAAAGTAAAACTTGAAGACAGAATGCATCACAAACCAAACGAGCTAAGTGGTGGACAATGCCAGCGTGTAGCAATAGCCAGAGCATTAATCAACAATCCTTCAATTATTCTGGCAGATGAACCCACAGGAAATCTGGATTCAAAGACTTCTCATGAAATCATGGAGATG
>CANGEZ010000243.1 GCA_947452875.1 Chitinophagaceae bacterium | reverse complement strand
CATTAACCTGGCTGAACATTATGTCGATAAAAAAGTAGTAAGAAATAGATGGGCCGAATGGTTGAAATATGAAAAGGAACTCATGAATTCTGCCGAAGTAAGAGGCGACAGAATTCATTAATCAAATATTATCTGATGTAAAAAGTAATGCCATTGATTACTTGAATCATGTTTCCTGATTTCAACGCACCTCTCAAATATTGTTGTTCAAATGAAGAGTAGTAAACAAAATTCGTTGAACCCAAGCTTTTGATTTTACCGGAATAGGCTTTATCATCAATAGATCCATAATAAGTAACCCCTACACTACCCAATGATTTTACTTTTCCTTTATAGGCATCATTATCAAAACTGGTGTAATAAGCGAGGTTCATCTGACCAATACTTTTTAATTTACCCTCAGAAGAAGGATCATCATATCTTGAATAATAACTTATGTTGATAGGGCCAATGGCTTTTATTTTTCCAACAAGAAACGTCTCATCATAATTGGCATAATAAGTAATCAACGTGCCACCAATATATTTGATTTTACCTCTAAAGGCTGCATTGTCTCTTTCAGAATAATATTCTACCCTTCCCTCGTAAGGCTTTAATGGTCTTTGGTAATAATCAACCGTTCTTGATGCGTACAAATCAACACCCCAACTTTCCATAGCACCATCCTGACTTAAATTAATCACCACATCTTCATTCAACAAAAATCCAAAAGAAGTAGATGCGCCATTATTGGTAAAAGTTATTTTATTTACTCGCTGTGCGGTTAATGAAATTGAAATGATTGTGAATGCAATTGATAAAAAGATGTTTTTCATTTTGTTTAATTAAGTCAAAATTTAAAAAGCTTGTCCCGAAACCTCGGGGTAAAAAGTAAAAAACGTTTACGCTTCTATTTTGATTTTTGAATTTTTAATTTTGAATTTTGAATTTGTTTAGCAATAATTGTAATTCTTATTAATCTGAAAGTTATGAAATTTAAAAAAACAAAAAACAAATTCCTCATCATTTTGTTGTTCCTTTGAAATATTCCAACAAATCTTCTAAATCAAGATAATTGTATTTCAATTTCAACTCTTCCGCTTTTTTTAAATTGGTTAATAAAAAGGTCTTGTGCTGATTGGATTCGGGATTGAAAGGCTTGTGATGCCAGGCCGCTTTTAAAGCATTAATTTCTTTCATCAGCATTTTAGAATCCTCTTCAATACATGAGTGAATGAATTTTTCCCAAACATAGTTTGTAGCTTGATAATTGGGATGTACCATGTCTTCAGCAAAAAAACGATAATCTCTCAAATCATCAATCACCAATTCATATGCTGGAAAATAATAAACAGCTTTGCATTTTTCTGTAAGTTGATGAACGGCTGATATCAAATTGGCTTTACTACGATTGTTTTCTACAAAACCATCTCTCAAATGCCTAACCGGACTGATGGTAAAAATAATTTTTATACCAGGGTTGAATGCCTGCAATTCCTCAATCATCATTTGCAACTCTTTCACGATTTGGTCGGCGGTTAATAAGATTTTATCAAACTTATCAGTAGGCACTTTATGGCAATTGGCAACGGCTCTAACCTTATCGAGCATGTACACAAAAGATGAACCCAAGGTAATCAACAACCAATCTGTTTGTTGTAAAAAATCATGGGCTTGTTGTTGGGATTCATTGATTTTACTCAAACATTCGGCTTCATGAATACTGGAGAATTTTGTATGATGATCCCAACTTCCCCAAATTTCATGATGAAAAAAAAGATCAGCTTCAGTGTATTGTTTATTAGAAATATAAGATGAAATGGATTGAGTAATGCTAAGTGGATTGAATAAAATGCCATTAGGATTTTCAATCGTTCGAAATTTATGATGAGATAGTTTGGCACCAATTTGTTCTGTAAAACAAGAGCCTATCAAAAACAACTTCTCGCTGTGTTTTATTTTCAATTCAAAAGGCTTGGGAAGAAATTCCAATCTGAAATCCATAATCAGTTTTTATTTAGATAAATATTTCAGTGGCAAACTGTATTGCTTTTTTCAATTCAGCATCATTGATATTATTTAATAATTCTTTTTGCAAGAGATAAGGCAACATCAATTCTGTATTCATATTCCCAACCAAATCATCACCTGCCATGGGACAACCGCCAATACCTTTCAAAGCGCCATCAAATCTTACACAACCTGCCTCTAACGCCGCATCCATCTTGACTTTCCAGTTTAAAGGTGTAGAATGTAAATGAACGCCAATTTCAATTTCAGGTAATTGTTGAATCAAATATGAAGTCATTTTATATACTTGTTCGGAAGTTGCCACTCCAACTGTATCTGCTAATGAAATCGTTTTTATTCCTAGCGCAACCAGCTTATTCACCCACTCAAAAACGATCTCTTCATTGTATACATCTCCATATGGATTCCCAAATCCCATGGAAATATAGACCACCATTTCTTTGCTGTTTTTAGCACAGAGATTATGAATCAATTCTACATTACTGAAAGAGTCTGCAATAGAAGCATTTGTATTCCGTTGTTGAAATGTTTCTGAAACTGAAAATGGAAAACCCAAATAAGAAATTTCATCATAAACAACTGCATCTTCAGCACCTCTTGTATTGGCAATGATGGCTAGTAATTTTGAAGAACAGTCATTGAGATCTAATCCTTTTAAAACATCTTTTGTATCTGCCATTTGAGGGATGGCTTTAGGCGAAACAAAACTGCCAAAATCAATCGTATCAAACCCTACTTTCAACAAGGCATTGATGTATTCAATCTTTTTTGCCGTAGGTATAAAATGCGCCCAGCCCTGCATGGCATCACGAGGGCATTCGATGAGTTTTATTTTTTTTGTGTTGGGCATTGTAGAATGTTTTTTTTGCCACAAAGGCACTAAGACACAAAGTTTCACAAAGCAATTGCCACTAAGACACGAAGACACAAATGTTCACAAAGTACTCGAGGTTCGAGATTATGATTTAATAAAATTTAAGGCTAACAAGCAAACTATTGAAATTAAAATAAGCCATAAACCATTAAACCATTAAACTAACCTCTGCCTCGACACCTCATACAACACCACCCCCGTTGCCACAGAAACATTTAAAGATTCAAAATCGCCTGGCATGGGGATTGCAAATTTTTCATCACATATTTTCATTAAAGCAGGATAAATTCCATGCTCTTCACCTCCCATTACAATGGCGCAAGGTTCTGTAAAATCAAGTGTTGTTATTTTAGTTTCAGCAGTCATTTCACTGGCGAAAACTTTGATGCCATTCAAATGCAAATCATCAACTGCTTTCATCAAACTATTTACTCTACAAACAGCAATTCTTTCTAACGCACCTGCAGAAGTTAATATCGCATCTTCATTTAATGACCCAACGCCTTTATCGGGAATGATGATGGCATGAACGCCGAAGCAGAATGCACTTCTGGCAATAGCGCCAATATTTCTGATATCTGTAACCCCATCTAAAATGATGAACAACGGCACTTCCCCATTATCAACAACAAATGAAATAATCTGTTGTAAATCCTGATATTGAATTTTTGAAATTTGTCCGATACAACCTTCATGATTGCTGACATTGAAACTATTTAGTTTTTCAACTGGAACTTTATTAATCGGAACAAGTGCGGATGCCGCCAAAGATTTTATCTCATCAATTACCTGGCCATGCACATTCGACTGCATATAAATACGATCCAATTGTTTGCCTTCTTTAATGGCTTTGATGATGGCTTCTCTTCCTATTATCAAAGTATTCTTTTTGGGGCGCTGGTGTTGATGTCTGAAATTTTTCACTGTTCAAATTTATGCTTTAATTAAACAAAAAACCATAAGCCGAAACTTATGGTTCTTTTATTAAGCAGTTAGTTAGTATTTATTTTAATCCGAATGCTTTTTT
>CANGEZ010000242.1 GCA_947452875.1 Chitinophagaceae bacterium | reverse complement strand
TCAAGGATATATGGATCTCTGAAAATTAAATCATAGGAAATGTTGTTTTTGGATTTTAATGTCTCAATTTCTTTTTTAATAATTAGATCAGGTTTTTTACTTATTGCCGTTCTCTCATACAACATCGAGTTGATTCTTTCCCGGAAGGTTCTTACACTCCATTTTTCATGCTTACAAAGTTCAATATAAAACTCTCTTTTTAAAGCATCTTCAATTGGAATTATAGCTAAAATATGAGTCCAACTTAATTGTCGTATCAGTGATACGACAATCTTCTCATCTTGAAATATTTTGGCAAATTGCATCATGCGTCTGAGATTCTTTTCCGAAAATGCAGTCCCATATTCCTGTGTTAATCCTTTACATAAATTGGCAACGATTTCTTGTCCATATAGTTCAGTTCGGTTTTTCCCAACAACTTCTTCATTTATTCGTTTTCCAATATGCCAATACAAACTACTCATGGTAGTGTTGACTGAAACATTAATTTGATTTTTACTTTTGACAATCAGTTCGCGAATTTCTCCAATCAAATTGCTCTTGATTTTGTTTTTTTGTTTATGTTTTTCAATCATTCTAGTTGAATAAAATAATTTTTTAAATACGATTGATAGGGTAAATATTTCCAAGCCTCTAATACAAAATGACTTATGTGCAATTATTTTCAATTATAATCAATGGATAACAAATGCCTTTTTTGAGAATTTTTCTAAATTAGATCATTATTCAATGAAGAAAATTCAGTGGTGCACTAATATTTATTTACTCGGAGAAGGGAAGAATTTACGAAATGCGTTAAATAAGAAATTGAATTCTATAAACACTAGCAAAATAAAACCTTTTGCCCTAATTTCGCGTTATTATAATTATATAAACAAACTTATCATATTTTATGTTGAAACTGCCTATTTATTTGGACAATAACGCTACTACTCCGATGGATCCGAGGGTTTTGGAAGCGATGACACCTTATTTTTTAAATCATTTTGGTAATGCCGCCAGCAGAAACCATCCTTTTGGCTGGGCTGCTGAAGAAGCAGTTGATTATGCCAGAGAACAAGTGGCAAAGTTGATTGGTGCCGATCCAAAGGAAATTATTTTTACTTCAGGAGCTACAGAGGCAGATAATTTGGGTATAAAAGGGGTTTTTGAAATGTATGCCAACAAAGGCAATCATATCATCACAGCAACTACTGAACACAAAGCTGTTTTAGATACCTGTAAACATATTGAAAAACAAGGCGGTGAGGTTACATACCTGACTGTTCAACCTGATGGTTTGATTGATTTGGCTGAATTGGAAGCAGCTATCAGACCTACTACAGTTTTGATTGCGATTATGTATGCCAACAATGAGATTGGAACCGTAATGCCTATCAAAGAAATTAGTGCTATTGCTCGTAAACATGGCGTTTTGGTATTCACTGATGCTACACAGGCTGTAGGTAAAATTCCGGTTGACGTTAATAAAGATGGTATCGATTTAATGGCTTTCACAGCTCATAAAATGTATGGTCCGAAAGGCGTAGGTGCTTTATATGTTCGCAGAAAAAATCCAAGAGTAAAAGTAACTGCCCAAATGGATGGCGGCGGCCATGAGCGTGGTATGAGAAGCGGAACATTAAATGTGACTGGCATTGTAGGATTTGGTAAAGCATGCGAATTGTGTATGAATGAAATGGAATCGGATGCAAAGAGAATTTCTGTGATGAGGGATAAACTTGAAAACGAGTTGATGAAAATTGAAGAGGCTTATGTAAATGGCAGTCGTGAACATCGTTTGCCACATGTTGCTAATATCTCTTTTAAGCATGTTGAAGGCGAAGGTTTGCTAATGGGTTTTAATAAAAATATCGCATTGAGTTCAGGTTCAGCTTGTACTTCTGCATCATTGGAACCTTCTTATGTGTTGAAAGCATTAGGATTGGGTGATGATTTGGCTCATAGCTCACTTCGTTTTGGATTGAGTAGATTTACAACAGATGAAGAAATCGATTACACCATCAAATCTATCACAGACACCGTTTTGAAATTAAGAGAAATGAGTCCACTTTGGGAAATGTATAAAGAAGGGATTGATTTGAATACGATTGAGTGGGCGGCTCACTAAATAACAATAAACAAGGAATTTTAAATAAGAAATAAAAAAGTAAAATTCCGACAATAAAAAAATCAGTTTCGAAAAAAATCATCAAATTAACTAATCATCAAACTATCAAATTAATACCATGGCATATTCAGAAAAAGTTATCGACCATTATCAAAATCCAAAAAATGTTGGAACCTTAGACAAAGCAAGTAAAAATGTTGGAACCGGATTAGTAGGTGCTCCAGAATGTGGTGATGTGATGAGATTGCAAATTGAAGTAAACCATGAAACAGGAATGATTACTGATGCTAAGTTTAAAACATTCGGTTGTGGTTCTGCCATCGCTTCTTCATCTTTGGCTACAGAATGGCTAAAAGGAAAAAGCGTTGATGAAGCTTTGAAAATCGACAACATGACTATCGTTGAAGAATTAAATCTTCCTCCTGTAAAAATCCATTGTTCTGTATTGGCTGAAGATGCTATCAAAGCAGCTATCAACGATTACAGAGAGAAAAACGGAATGGAAAAAATCAAATTTGAAGAAAGCGTTATTCACTAATAATTACTAAAATGGTAGCTACCGATAACGGAATATACATAAGCGACAAAGCCAAAGAAAAAGTTCATCAATTGATGAAAGATGCAGGTGTTGAAAATGACAATAGTTATTTTCTTCGTGTAGGCGTTGTCGGTGGTGGTTGCAGCGGATTAAGTTATAAATTGGATTTTGATAATGAGGTGAAACCCATGGATCAGGTTTTTGAAGATAAAGGAGTTAAAATAGTTACTGATTTAAAAAGCTTTTTATACCTCGTCAATACCGAACTTGAATTCAGTGATGGGCTGAACGGAAAAGGATTTCATTTCAGCAATCCCAATGCCAGCAGGAGTTGCGGATGTGGGGAGAGTTTTTCGGTGTAATACCAAGCCCCCTAAATCCCCCAAAGGGGGAATTTCTCACCATTTCTTCTCCGCGTAAACTCCATATCTTCTATTCTCAGCGGTAAATAAAAAAGCCACCACAAAGGGCGGCTTTCTAATAAATATTTTTGAATTGATTAAGGTGCAGCGAAAGTTGTTCTGCCACCACCTGTTGCAAATGTAGCAAGCATTCTTGTTTTCTGACCTGCAGAGAACATGTACATACAAGCATCATCAGTATAATCCATATAGTTCATAGTCATTTCAATTGGTGTACCGGTACAAGTTGATTTGTGACCTGCTGCAGGACAACCATAATTAGCTGTATTGTGTGTTGGAGTATCGCCAACTAAATCACTTCCGCAGGTAGCATCACCCCAAATGTGACGAAGATTGAACCAGTGACCTACTTCATGAGTAGCTGTTCTTCCTTTGTTGTATGGAGCTGTTACTGTTCCTGTAGAACCGAAAGCATTGTCATCAATTACAACACCATCAGTAGTTGAGCTACCTCCAGGGAATTGAGCGTAACCTAAAATGCCTCCGCTTAAATTGCAAGACCAAAGATTTAACTTAGTTGTTGGGCTTGTAGGAGCAACACCACCACCGCTTGCTTTTTTACAACCATCATTTGTTGAAAAACTTGATTTAGTTGTTGATTTACGAATCACTGTATCCAAAACAAATTGGATGTTTGTGTTTCCTGATCTTACAGCAGTGAAAGTAGAAGGGGTTAAGCTATAATCACTATTTGTAGCTGCATAATCAGCATTTAAAACTGCAATTTGTGATTGAATTTGAGCTAAAGAAATATTTTGAGCAGCTGTTTGATACAATACATTTACAACTACAGGAATAACATAAACTCCATTTACCAATCTTCCCATTTCAGGATTGCTGGCAAATCTTTCAGTT
>CANGEZ010000241.1 GCA_947452875.1 Chitinophagaceae bacterium | reverse complement strand
TGTAACAAAAAAAGAAAAGCCAAAAGATTCTATTATAATCATAAAGCAGACTAATGAAATGCTGCAAAAGTCTTTTGTAAAAGAAAATATAGTTTCAGAAAAAAATCCTGTAGAAGAAAACACTTCAACTATTGTAAATGCCTTGGTGTTGATGGAGCCTAAAAACTGGGTTTGTAAAAATGAATGGCCTATGTTGAAATCTGATTACGAAAACAAATTAAGAGAAATTACGCGAACAACCGCCGATGCAGAAAAGGTAAAATTAGGTAAGGAATTGGCTGCAAAAAATTGTTTAAAAACTGATCAAGTAATTGAAATCGCTTCACTTATTACCAACGAAGATGAAAGACTCGATTTTGTTAAATTTTCCTATTCACATACCATTGATATCAAAAATTATTTGAAAGCAGAAAAGTTGTTCAATGCTGAAAAATTAAAGTCTGCTTTTCAGTATTTTATCTCACACTAATGAGTTAAAATGGGTAAGTTGAATGTGGCCCAAATTTTAATATATTTGTGAAATTTAAAAATAAATAAAATGAAAAAAATCTACTTATTATTGGCAATCTTGCTCACTTCATTCATTTCTTCATACGCTCAGCAATATGGAAATTTGACTGTCTTCTCAGAAGATGGAGATAAATTCTTTTTGATTTTAAATGGAGAGAAACAAAATGAAGAAGCTCAAACCAACATCAGAGTTGAGGAATTGAACCAACCTTATTATAGTGCAAGAATCATATTTGAAGACAAGACATTGGCACCAATTACCAAAAACAACCTCATGATTGTGGATGCAGATGCTAAGTTTATGGACGTTACCTACAAAATTAAAAAAGATAAAAACAAGAAAGTGAAATTGAATTATTATTCAATGATTCCAGTTCAAGAGGACTTTATGCCTCCTTCGGGTATGTATGTACGTCAGTTTGGACAGTCTGGCCAGCCTGGTCCTCAAACTATAGTTCAACAACCGGTTACAGTTCAAGGTGGAGGCAGACAAACTACTACCACTACCACTACCGCCACCACTAACAGTAACAGTAATGGAATAGGTGCCAGCTTAAATGTTCCCGGAATGAACGTAAATATTTCAATTGCCGATCCAGATATGGATGCACATACCACTACCACTACTCATCATACTACAACCACTCACACAGGAGGGCAACTACAACAGCAACAACAGCAACAGCCTCAATACACTGGTAACTGCAAAGGTTGGCCAATGGCAGCTGCTGATTTCAGTGCAGCAAAGAAAACTATAAACGAATCTAGCTTTGATGATACAAGATTGTCAACTGCAAAATCGATTGCCTCTTCAAATTGTTTGACTTGCGATCAAATTGTTCAAATCTGTAACTTATTTAGTTTTGAAGATAATAAATTGGCTTTTGCGAAATTTGCTTACAAATACACAACAGATCCAAAAAATTATTTCAAAGTCAATAATGTCTTTAATTTCTCTTCAAGCAAAGAAGAGTTAAATGAATTTATTCAGGGACAGTAATTAACTTAAACATACAAGCCTTTTACATTACTATTCATTTGGTATTGCAAAAGGCTTTTTTTTGTCCCTATCTTTGCTTTCGAAATTTATAATGGCAATCAAAAAAACAACTATAACACCCACGCATTCGAGCAATGATTTCATTGAAGTTACAGGCGCTCGTGAACACAATCTGAAAAATATAGACATCCAAATTCCAAAGAACAAATTGGTGGTATTTACAGGCGTGAGTGGCAGTGGCAAATCTTCTCTTGCGTTTGACACCATTTATAATGAAGGACAGCGTCGTTATATGGAAAGCTTCTCTGCCTATGCGCGTCAGTTTGTAGGTGATATGGAAAGACCTGATGTAGATAAAATTTCAGGATTGTCGCCGGTGATTTCCATCGAACAAAAAACCACCAATAAAAATCCACGCAGTACAGTTGGCACCATTACTGAAATTTATGATTTTCTTCGTTTGTTATATGCGAGAGTAGGAGAGGCATACAGCTTTAACACGGGAAAGAAAATGGTGAAGTTCAGCGAAGAAGAAATTGTACAATCTGTTTTCAAAAAATACAATAACAAAAAAATCAGTTTACTCGCACCATTGGTAAGAGGACGAAAAGGTCATTACAGAGAATTGTTTGAAGACATCAGAAAAAAAGGTTTTTTGAAAGTGAGAGTGGATGGCGAAGTGATGGATTTAGCACCAAGAATGCAAGTTGATAGATACAAAATTCATGATATAGAAGTGGTGGTCGACAGGTTACAGGTTACCGAAGACATGAAATTAAGGTTGAGTCAGAGTGTGCAGAAATCTTTGCAAATAGGAAAAGATTTATTGTTTATTCTGATCAATGACAATAATGAACTTGCTCAGTATAGTAAGCAATTGATGTGCATCGACACAGGTATCAGTTATGAAGAGCCTTCCCCTAACGCCTTTTCATTTAATTCACCTTATGGAGCTTGTCCTATTTGTAAAGGATTGGGTACCGTGAATCAAATCAACATGGAATCTATAATTCCGGATGATTCAAAAACAATTAAAGAAGGAGGCATCATTCCATTAGGTGAGGAAAGAGAGGCTCATTCTTTTAAAATGGTGCAGCAAATGGCCAAAAAGAATAAAATCAATTTAGATAAGCCCATCAAAGAGTTGCCTACAAAAGCATTGAATTTGATTTTGTATGGAATGGAAGAAGTTGATGAGACTGAGGTTATGGAAGTTACTATGGAAGAAACGGAAGGAGGTATTTATGATGGTGAGTATGAAGGGGTGATTAATATGGTGAAAAGATGGTTTACTTCCAACAATACAAGCGAAGCGATTCGTGAATGGGCAGAACAATTCATGTCGATGACGGCCTGTCAAAACTGTAATGGAACTAGATTAAGAAAAGAAAGTTTGTGGTTTAAAGTAGATGAAAAAAACATTGCCGAGCTCAGCGAAATGGATTTGGATAAATTAGGAAAATGGTTCGCGCAAATTGAAAAAAGGCTTAGCGACAAACAGAACAGCATAGCCAAAGATGTGTTGAAAGAAATTCGTGAGCGACTGGGTTTTTTATTGGATGTTGGACTTACCTATCTTACTTTATATCGTCCTTCAAGAAGTTTGAGCGGTGGCGAGTACCAGCGTATTCGCTTGGCAACACAAATTGGTTCTCAATTGCAGGGTATTACTTATGTGCTGGATGAACCGAGTATTGGATTACACCAGCGCGATAACCAACGTTTGATTTCAGCCTTACAAAATTTAAGAGACATTGGAAATAGTGTATTGGTCGTAGAACATGATAAAGACATTATGCTGGCTGCTGATTATTTGGTAGATATTGGTCCAAAAGCGGGTACGCATGGGGGCAAGATTGTCGCTCAGGGAACTCCTCAGGAAGTGCTTTTGTCCGGATCAGATACTGCTCAATATTTAAATGGCAAAAAGAAAATCCCTGTTCCTGATTCCAGAAGAAAAGGCAATGGTTTGTTTATTGAACTGAAAGGTGCAAAAGGGAACAATTTAAAAAATGTTTCGGTTTCATTCCCATTGGGAAAATTAGTTTTGGTAACAGGTGTAAGTGGAAGCGGTAAATCAACATTAATCAACGACACATTATATCCTATTCTCAGCCAGTATTGTTATCATTCGAAATCAAATCCGTTGGAATATAAGTCTGTAAAGGGTTTGGAGCATATCGACAAGGTTATTGAAATTGATCAAAGTCCAATTGGTCGTACACCAAGAAGCAATCCAGCTACCTACTGTGGTTTCTTTACAGATATCAGAACTTTATTTGCAGCAGTTCCTGAAGCTAAAATCAGAGGCTACAATGCAGGACGTTTTTCATTCAATGTAAAGAGCGGAAGATGTGAAGTTTGCGAAGGCGGTGGCATGCGTGTGATTGAAATGAATTTTTTGCCTGATGTATTGGTGC
>CANGEZ010000240.1 GCA_947452875.1 Chitinophagaceae bacterium | reverse complement strand
TTTATGATTGAAAAGTTATGGAGCAAAGAAAGAATTCTAGAAACCTATTTGAATGTAGCAGAGATGGGTCGTGGTGTATTTGGAGTGCAGGCAGCTGCAAGGAAATATTTTCATAAAGATGCTGCTAATTTAACCAGAAAAGAAGCGGCTATGATTGCAGCATGTTTGCCGAATCCAAAAAAATTCACTGTTGTACCTTTAAGCAAATACGTTAGTTATCGCTCCAATAGGATCATGATGCAAATGAATAATCTTGAAGGAGATCCTGATATAGATGCCCTATTGAAATAATTTGTCTATATGTGAAATTGCTTTTTGTAACCTAATATCATAATCTCCGTTGATGCTAACCCAATTGCAATGCTGATGTACCATCAAATCTTTGTAATGATGAAATAATTTCGACCTTGTTTCTAAATCAGGATATTCTCTTAATTCATCTTTTACCCATTCTATATCTGGCTCACAAAGCAAATAGCAATCGTATTTTCTTTCAACGATTTGATTCAAGATAAAATGGTCACAGGCATTAAAAACATATTCACTCCAAACTTTCATGACGTACATGTCGGTGTCGATGAGAAGGAGTTCTTTGTTTGGGGTTTGGTGTTTGGCGTTGTTTGTTTGTTTTTCGTTTGTTGTTTGTTGTTTATTGTTTATTAGCCCCCTCAATCCCCCAAAGAGGGAAGACGAACCAGATTCACTTAATAATTGAATAGCTTTTTCTTCATTTTTAATCTGTCCTTTGGCGATAGTAAGTAAATCCTCCTGCGTATATGCGTTTCCGTTTTTTAAGAGAAATTCTCTGGCATATTCTTCTACCCATATGGTATTGTAATGAGCAGCGAGTTTTTCACAAAGCATACTCTTTCCCGTTGACTCTGGACCAATCACGACGACCTTGAAGATGCGTTCACTCATTTTTATTTTTGAATTTTCACTTTTTTAATTTTCAATTTCCACTCGTTAAATCCAGAAACCGCCAACCCTAAAAATAGTATGTACATCACTGTAAACAACATGAATCCCTTGTAGAAATTTAAGGGTATGGCAACAATATTTGAAACAATCCATGCCATCCAGTTTTCCATTTTCCTTTTAGCCATCCACCACATGGAAATAACGGCAGTTGAAGAGACCAATGAATCCAGTATCGGAGTATTGCTATTTGTAATACGGATTAACATGTAATAAATCAATGCCCAGAAGCAAATGAAAATTACTATACCAATAGTCAATTCTTTTTTATTGCACCAACTGATTGGAAAAACTAATTGCTCATCTTTTTTCTGCACCCAATTGTACCAACCATAAATGCTCATAAAAAAATAATAGATATTCAAAATAGCATCTGCATACAACGGTGGGTCTGAAATAAAATAGTAAATGTATGAGGCCAGTAATACACCAACGATACCTGTTGGATACACCAGCACTTTGTTTTTCTTAGCGTACCAAACACTGGCAATTTGCAATACCGTACTCAGCCATTCTTCCCAACGGGTTTGAATGACGTTTTCTGTGAATTGTTGCCAGATTGATGTTATGCTCATTTTAAAGACTACAAAATAAAAGAAAAAGCACTTCAATTGAAGTGCTTGTAAATAATCTGTCTAAATTTTTTTATTCAGCTTCTGCCACCACTTCTTTTACCTCAGGAATCATTCTTTTCATCATGCCTTCAATACCTGCTTTCAAGGTAATCATAGAAGAAGGGCAACCACTACAACTTCCTTGTAACATTAGGTTTACTTTTCCATCTTCAAAGCTTTTGAATTGTATCGCGCCCCCGTCCATTTCTACAGCAGGTTTTACATAATTTTCAAGTAATTCTTTAATTCTTTTAACTATATCATTATCATCTGCACTGATTTCATTACTGCTTTCCATTTTAATTTTCACTACTTCATCTTCATTCACAACTGCCTTTCCTTCTTCAAGATATTCTTTAAGAAATTGTTTTACAGTTGGAATCATATCCTGCCAGTCTTCTGTTTCAGAAGATTTGGTGATGGTTATAAAATTGCTAGCGATAAATACCGATTTGATAAAAGGAAAACTGAATAATTCCTGGGCCAGTGGAGAAGGCTTCGCACTGCTCTCATCAGGAAAATCAATGCTTTTACCGGGATATAATAATTTATTGGCCACAAACTTCATGGTTTCTGGATTAGGTGTCATTTCTGTATAAATGCTAATCACCGGATTGCCTGTCTTTATCATAGTACTATATTTATTATAGAAACAAAATTAATTCAATCATTTGAGAGTGTATTTGCGAAAAAGGATATTTATTAGCCTCTCCCCCTAGCCCCCTCAATCCCCCAAAGGGGGACTTTGATTGTGTCATGCTAGGTATCCACAACAAAAAAGAAATTCATTTATTTCTACCCATAATCTCATTTCATGAGTTATGTATATAAGTTCTATAACAAAACATCAAAGTCCCCCTTTGGGGGATTTAGGGGGCTTCCACAATCCTCAGCTTCGCATAATTCAACATGATTTTTTTCTCCCCATTTAAATCGAATAGAATTGTTGCAATCGGATTATGACTTGCGCCTTCAAGCTTCATGATTTCACCAAAACCGAATTTCTGATGTTCAACTTTATGACCCTGTTGCAATAGACTTGTATCACTTGCAACGAAATTTTCTGAGGGTACATGTTCCTTGGGTTGGGCGCGCACTGGCGCAACGGTAAATGAAGTTTTAACTGGTGCCTGTTTTTCAGCTGGACTACCAAATCCTCTTCTCATTCTTTCATGTGCAGTTGACTGTGCCCATGATGAGGCGTTGTTTCTTGCTGCACCACCTGCAAATGACTTATCAATATATTTTTCATCGATTTCTTCTAAAAATCTGCTAGGCTCATTTTGCTGCAATTGTCCAAATCTGTAACGTGCATTCGCGTATGTTAAATACAACTTCGCCTTGGCACGAGTTATGGCCACATAAAATAACCTTCTTTCTTCTTCAAGTTCTTCTCTTGTATTTATACTCATAGAGCCAGGGAACAATGTCTCTTCCAAACCACCAACAAATACAACCGGAAACTCCAGTCCTTTTGCAGCATGTATGGTCATAAGTTTTACGGCATCCGCATTTTCTTTATCGTTGTCTGTATCCGTTAGTAATGAAATTTGCTGAAGATAAGTACCCAAACCTTTATCGCCCACTTCGCCATCTTCTTCGTTCATCGGTGTTTCGGTGAATTCTTTTATGGAGTTCAATAATTCTTGTACGTTTTCATATCGGGCAAGACCTTCAGTAGTTTTATCGTTGAATAACTCTTTTACAATTGTGGTGCTCTTTCCAACAATCACGCCTAAGTCATAAGCATTTTTTTTGCCTGTTTCACTTTGAAACATTTTAATCATCGTTACAAAATTGTCTATGCTTTCCAAAGTGCCGCTCTTGAAACCAAACATGGCTGCGTTGGTAAGAATATCCCATACGCTGCAATCTTTTTCATTAGCCAGCAACACCAATCTGTCAATAGAGGTTTTGCCGATGCCTCTTGCAGGATAATTGATGACTCTTTTCAACGCTTCTTCATCTCTAGGATTAACGATTAATCTCAGGTAAGCAATAAAGTCCTTGATTTCTTTTCGTTGATAGAAACTCAAACCTCCGTAAATTTTATAAACAATCCCCATTCTTCTCAAAGATTCCTCATAACTTCTACTCTGTGCATTTGTACGATATAGAATTGCAAAATCTTGATTGAAATAATGATTGCGTAATTTAAGCTCCTGAATAGAATCTGCCACAATTTTTCCTTCATCATTATCCGTCATGGTGCGGATTAATTTAATTTTCTCACCTTCTACATTATCAGTAAATAATTTTTTTTCAATCTGACCTTTATTATTACTGATCACTTCGTTGGCAACATTGAGAATGTTTTTTGTACTCCTATAATTCTGCTCAAGTTTCACCACCGTTATTTC
>CANGEZ010000239.1 GCA_947452875.1 Chitinophagaceae bacterium | reverse complement strand
TTTCAACACAAAAGAGCCATTTATTTTATTGGTTTTTTCGGCAAGATTTGTTTCAATGTATCTGTTGTCATCTTCGGCTAATCCAGTAACACTCATATCTGTAACACTAAAAAATGTACCTGACGAAGAGGTATTATCCTTATTTTTTGTTGTTTTGGATTTTTGAGAAGCATTAGTTGGCTTACTTGCCATATTTGTTTTGTCTTCAGCAGCTTGAGGAGTAGTTATTTTGACTTTTGTTGAAGGTTTGGTTGTTACTACAACAGGTTTTATTGGAACAGCTACCACATTATTAGTGTCGACTGCTTTAATTGTTTTTTTCTTTTCGGTTTTAGCAGTTACGACAGCTGGTTTGGTTGGAGAAGCAGCGACTTTATTTGAATCATCAACTTTAACTGCTTTTTTATTTTCAGCTTTCGTAGTTAGAACAACTGGATTTGATTTTTTTATTTCGACTGTTTTTGATTTTACAGTTTGATTTTCAGTCTTTTGAGGTGTAACAGGAACGATTGTTGCATTTTTTGCTTTATTATTTTTTGTCAACTCATTTATCAAAGCAGTCAATCTTTCATTCTCTTTAATGATTTCCTTATTTTGATTGCTTACATCATTCAATTTTGATTGTAATTCGCTGATATTTTTATCCGTATTTACATCAGATTTGCCTTGCATAGCTGCAATTTCATCTCTCAATTTGTAGAACTCATTTAATTTACCTGTTATATCCAGCTTCAATGAGTCAGCTTTTGTAAGAGCGGAATCCAAATTGTTTAAATTGCTCACAGCTTGATTGTACAAATCATTGAGAGAATCTTCAGACAACACACCCGCTGAAAAAGTATCGTGATTGACAATAGGTGGTTTATACTTCTCTCTTCCATAGTTATAACCCCATGTCCATAATAATGCCAATGACACTACGATGAGCAATAGTGATAATATTAATAGCAGTAAAGATTTAGTGTCTTTCATACTGATGCAGTGATGGTAAAGATTAAAAATTAATTCGCTTTTTATTCAGCAGATAAAGTCTGATTAACATAAGCGCTGATCCATCCCACTTGTCCATTTTTTACAAAATAAAACTGCTTTTTTTCATAAACCCCTTCAAATTGACGCATGATTTTTAATAATAATCCAGTGCCAGACATTAAAGCTCGTTGATCAAAAACTTTATTTACTTGTTTTACAACAGAGCCAATTTGTTTTTTATCAATGTTATTATCAGTTATATTTTTTAAAATAGCAGAATCTGATAATGAAGCATAATTTTTATAAATACGCTGGCTGAAATTAACTACGTCATCGTATGTCACCGGAATTACAGGATTATCAGCCAATTCAGGGTATATTAATGTTGCTGTGGCCCAGGCGATACCGCCACTGAAGGCTATGTTATCACTCATATTGTAGGCGCCGCTTACATTTACAGCGTAGGTGATTTCTTCTTCGGCAGGGCCTGCCAATACGCGATTCATTTGTCTGCTGAAGTTGTCGAGGGATTTATCTTCATCCATTCTTTTTTCAGTAGCATTTGAAATACTTTTTGTACCCCAGGTTAACTGAAATAGCTTAAAATCCTTTGTATTCCCAGAAGGGAAATAACCTCCTTTAGTATTTCCGCTACCAATATCAATTAAGAAGGTGGTATATCTTTTGGCGGCAGGAACAATCCCTAAATGAGATAATCTTGCTTCATCCATTACTTCAATGGGCATCATGCTTCTTTGAGGTTCATTTATAGATTTTCTAAATGAATCCGCCATATTTAATATCCACTGGGTTTTGTTCTCTCTTTCTGCTACTACTTTAACCCCGCTACTGAAAACCGTAAAGATTCTGTCGGGTGGAATCTGGTAATTCAAATTGGCTGCCTTATAAAGACCGCTTAAACCCATTAAAGTGTTATTGAATGATTCTTTAGTAAATGAAATGAAATCGGTGTTTACAGAAGTATCTTTTACGATTTTGAAGTTGCCATTTTTTAATCCACTGCCGGTAATTTCTACCATACTCATTTTCACCCCTTTAGAGCCGACTTCTATTCCAGCATAAATGTTTGAGCCTTGTAAGTTGGGTTTTATACTGTTTTGTGCTGATAATGAATATCCTGTTCCGGATAATAATAGAAACAACGAGGTTAGGCTACGGAAGGTTAATTTAGTTAGCATTTTAATAGGTTATTTTTTGCAAAGACTAAGATACTCAATGAAATTTCAAAATCCACATTTATTGAAGAAAAAGTTTTTAAAACTTTGTTATAAAAATCGTATTTTATTGATTTACATTTAATTACATAACACTTCTTATATTTAATTAAATGTGGAAAACTATTTTTATTCATTTAGTAAATATTTAAAAAAATAAATAAAATTTTTAAGAAAATCATTTAATTGATTATCAAACAAATGGGAAGTTTAATTGTAATTATAATTAAGATTAAGAATAAGCCTAATCCTCCAAAACTACCAATTCCATGACATCCCCAGCCTGAATTTGATCAACTACATCTATGCCATCTATCACTTTACCAAAACAAGTATGCACACCATCAAGGTGTTTTGTATTATTTCTATTGTGACAAATGAAAAATTGAGAGCCTCCAGTATTTAATCCACGATGCGCCATAGAAAATACGCCTCTATCGTGAATTTGTTTTGAGCCTTTGGTTTCACATGGAATTGAATATCCTGGCCCGCCACTTCCAGATCCATCAGGACAACCACCTTGGATTACAAAGTCGGGTAACACCCTGTGAAAGCTCAATCCGTTATAATAACCAGATTGTATCAATTTTTTGAAGTTATTTACTGTAATTGGTGCATCATCATCGTATAGTTCAAATGAGATTACGCCTTTGTTGGTTTGGATTTTTCCTTTCGTCATTTTCAATTCGCTCATGATTAATTATGTTTTAGGAAGCAAAAATAATTGATATGACATTATTGAAATAAAAAAACTTACAGTTTTGGCTGTAAGTTTTTAAAGGCATTTGCCTGTTTTAGGTTAGCAACGGCTTTGTATTACCTGTCAGAATTTGATCAATTCAGATAGGCTTTACATTTATCCCTTAAAAAAATAATGAAGTTGAGCTATGAGCAACAGCTTGTATATAATATTGTAAGGGTACGGTTTGGTGAGTCATTTATTAGGTGTGATAGATGACTCCCATATTAAACGCTATTTTTTGAATTTTATTTCTTGCAACATTTTTTTTAAAAAAAAACAGAGACCAAACAGATGTTTGGCACGCTTATTGAAATATATGTTATCGAAAGAGTACCCTAACCTCTCTTCACTTACACAACAACAATCGTTTAATCCAACATTCTTAATTACCACTAATCCAGGTAATCCTTTAAAAAACAAACAGCGTTATTTATCCATTAATCCGGAACAAACAAACCATAATCTTTTGAAAGACCAGCTAAGATTATCCAGTATTACTAGACTTATTATCCAATTCCATTAAAAAGCAATTCATCATCCGATGAAAGACCACAAGTGTTGTCTGTAGAAAAAAAATTAATATCCAACAATCCAAAAAAACAGTTCATCATCCTTTGAAAAACAAATGTTGTCCAATTATCCAAAAAAAACAGTTCATCATCCTTTGAAAAACAGTAACGTGTAAAAAAAATACTTACACATGTAATCCGATTGAGTCACCGCTTAAAACCTTTATCCATGCCCAACCATCAAAACCTAATCCTATATCCTACAATGGTTCATCAGGATTCCCTACTTACCATAAGGAATAATGAAGGATCTTTTCAAAACAACAATTACATTATTAAAAATGAAACGGGTTCTGTTATTCGAAAAGGAAATATATCCAACTCTTTTTTTGGTTTCCAATTAAGAGTGGTCGGGTTTAAAACAGGATTCTATCAATTTATTATGGGAGATCAACAAGAAAATTTTCAGGTTGTATGAAATTACTACCGACGCGTTTCTTTTACACT
>CANGEZ010000238.1 GCA_947452875.1 Chitinophagaceae bacterium | reverse complement strand
TATCCTAATCCGAATAAAGGTCAGTTCCAAGTTAGATTTGAAGGTATTCCTTATAATGGCCAGGCCAGAACAATAACCATGTACGATGCCAAAGGGGCAAGGGTTTATAGAAAAGCTTACCATGTTTCTTCCGCTTATGAAGTGATGAATGTAAATGTTGAGCAATTCAGCAGAGGTGTTTATACATTAGTACTTTCTGATGCGTCTGGAGAAACCTTAGCTACCGGAAAAGTGGTGATACAATAAAACATTACTCAGATAAAAATTATTAACGTAATAAATTTACAATGTTCACGTCCTTGTAAAATGCTGGATTGGGTTTATTATTAATTTTTCTATCAAGCCAAATTTTGAAAGTTATTGGCAACATTGACTTTATTTTGGAGACGAATGAACCTGATGTTTTTTTTCCTTTTTCACCATATGAACCTTCCTCCCATGCAGCTTGATAATCGGATTGCTGTGGTGTTTTGTCGAAAATCGATTTAATCATTTCGCGTTGAGCAAGCAGAATCAGCATTACAGGTTTGTCATTAATTAAAGTCACTCTTTTTTTAACTTTATCGGGATCAATTACAGACTTCCAATTAGGGCTAAACTTGTCATCATAATAGTACATCTGTTTTACTGCAAAGCCATTATCTTGATTCAATACCCTATAAAACAATTCAGGGCTGAACTGATAAAATCCATGACCAAAATTATTATTGGATGGAGTTATAGAAATAAAATGTCCATTAGCCATAGTCATTTCCATGCAGTTTTTCATGGCCGCAGGAAAATTAAAAATGTGTTCAAGTGAACCGCCATCAATGACCAAAGTATATTTATTCTTATGTTGATCGGAAATAGGTGCATTAAAGTCGTGAACAAAACTTGCTTGTTCATAATCAGAAAAATCAAAAGAATCAGCCACTTCAGCGCCAAGATATTTTAGCAGTTTTTCAGCATAACGGCCATTATATAATTCTTTCCATTTTTCTGAAGACTCAACAAATCCCGATTCATTTTTCATGACATCGATGAAATGTGATTCTGGCATGTTTAGCGATTGTCTTCCAATCATGGCAGTTCTGCTGAAGTCAACTCCACTTTTTTTTGCCAGCAATAAGAATCGTAAAGAATTTTTATTGATACCCATGTTGAGAAAATTATTTATTTAGAAAGCAAACTTCCGAAAGTTTATCAATACTTCCCAAAATTTATAAAAAGATATCAATGCCTATCAAGAAGATTTAATTTTATTTGGTATATACTAATCAACTTTTGTTAGATTTGATTATTTCAATAAAACATTGCTGAACATCTATGTTCATTGCGTTTCATTCAACTTCATATTGAGTTATTTGTTTTATATTCGTGTTCGTTTTTTAATTATATAATATACTCAGTTACAATTTCAACCATTGAAAAAGATATTTTTAATCACCAAGCTCAAAACAAGTAATATTGGAAACGAGGCACTATCTCATGAAATCATACGATTATTCAAGGACATTGCAGATGACTCCATTATCAATGTAAATGGAAGACCTTTTGGGCTTGATGGATATTTACCTGCAAGACTTTTAAATGTAAGTGATCCTATTCAAGAGTTTGAAAATTGGACAGATAAAATTGTCACGAAAATCAAAACAGAACCTGATGTAAAATTTGTTGCCAATGAAGGTAAGGTTATACTTTATCAACAAAAGGTTGATTATAAAATAGACAAATGGAAATCTAAATTAAAGCCTATTAAAAGATTCATCAATTCTTTATTAGTGTATTCTAAAGAATATAAGTCAAGAGCTAGTGTTTTGAAAGCTGCTGATTGGCTTATTTACAGTGGAGCAGGAGAAGTTACTGACGGTTACCGAGGTGATTTCAATGATGCCCATGTTTTTATAAGGCAAATGATTGAAATTCGAGTAGCACAAAAATTAGGTATAAACACAGCTGCTGTAAATCAATCCATTTTTGTTAATCTACCTTTGTCACAACAGATCATTGCTCATGTATACAAAAACATGAAAAAGATAGTTATAAGAGGCACTTCTTCTCGTGATTGTTTGATTAGTTATGGTGTTCCTTCAAATTTGATTGAAATGGCTCCAGATTCAGCCATCAATACTTTATTTGAAAACGCAGGAAAAGTAAATAAAATTAAAAAAATAGTTGGGTTGAATTTTTCCAATCATGTAAAAATCAGTGATGAAGAAATGGAAAGAATTGTAAACTATCTAAAAGCTCAAAATAAAACTGTTGTTTATTGTACTAATGAACCTGTTGGAGATTATGCAATCATAGAAAAATTAAATAAAAAATTTAATATTCCATTGCTTGATGGACATACTAACTATAAAGAGTATGCGCAAAAACTTTCTGAATTTGATTTTGTGATAAGCGCTAGAGTACACACGAACATGTTATCCATGATTTCTCATACTACTGTTATTCCAATAGAAGGAAATGATTTTAGACTTCATGAATTATTGGAAGGTTTTGAATATCCTTTAATGCCGGTAAAATCACAACAAGATGGCTGGGTTAATAAATTGATAGAAAATATTGAAGCGGTGAGAACCAATAAATATGATTTCAAATATTATTTTGAAAATGTTTTTACCAAACACAAAAAAGAGTCTATTAAAAATGCTGAATGGATTAATAAATTTTAATCCTATTGTGGTGTTGATCTACTAACACTGATTATTTATATATCCTTCTGTAGGGTTTAATCTTTCTATTATTTTACCGGGGTTTCCTAGAACTATTGAATGATTGGGCACATCAAAATTTACATAGGAATTGGGTGCAATTAATACATCAGAACCTATCTTAACATTGCCTACAATCACAGCACCAGTTCCTACCCAAACCCTATCGCCCAAAACAGGTACTCCTTTGGATTTCCCTCTGTTTGTTTTGCCAATAGTTACTCCATGTGAAAAGTTACAATTATCCCCTATTACTGCATTGGAATTAATTACAATTGATCCAAAATGACCAATAAAAAATCCTTTGCCGATTTTTGTAGAGGAAGGTATTTGAAAACCATATTTATGCTTGTAATGTTTTAGCATAATTCTGTAAAAAAATCCTAGTGGGGAATATTTCGATGTTGATGCTGATTTCCTTAAATAAAACATGTACCTAAAACCAGGATACTGAAATCCTTTAAATAATCCAACTGTCCCCTTCAAACCATTATACCTGAATAAATCAGATTGAATTAGTGTATTCATTGTGTTGCAGCAAATTATTAATTTATAAACGCACAACTATTTGAAAGTAGCATTGAGAAAAATAACATAAAAATTAAGATTAACTATCTTATGTTATGTACGTATTCGTTATTTAGAAACTGCTTTTTTACATCATTTAAATCTCTCAGAATACTAGCATCTACTAATGAATCGCCTACTTCCAAAGTAAACCCACCAATGAGTTCTTCTTTAACAGCTGTTTCAAGTTGTATTTTTTGGTAAGAAGTTTCTGCTTTTATTTTATTAATGATTGATTCTTTCAAAGTGTCACTTACCGGTATTGCTGTAGTTAATTTGAAAGTATGTATGTTATTGAGTTCATTATATTGTTCAATAAATGCATTTACAATTTCAGGTAAATTATATTCTCTTGATTTGTTGATGAGTAATTTAAAAAAAGCAATTGTCATATCTCCAACTCTTCCAGTAATAACGGCTTCAACAATTTTTTGTTTTTTATCAGATTTGATAACCGGACTTTTCAGCATATTTACGAAATCAGGATTGCTAAGACATAAGCCCTGAAGCATTTTAATATCCTGATATACTTTATCCATTTGATTTTGCTCAACAGCAAAATCAAGTAAACTTTTCGCGTATCTTCCGGCTAATCGTGGATTGCTCATAAATTCAGATTCTTTTTCTTAGTTCAATTTGATTTCTTCAGCCAGTTGACTGATGTATGCTTCCTGATTGGCTTTATCTGACAATTCTTTTCT
>CANGEZ010000237.1 GCA_947452875.1 Chitinophagaceae bacterium | reverse complement strand
TGCATTAGGAACACTTTTGTTCTTCGTCATCCTTGCTACGGTTGGTATCATCGTTGCTTTGATAAAAAAGATTGCCGGTATCAAAACTAAAAACAAATGGGTAACCACCACATTTATTGCTTTATGGGTATTGGGCTGGATTTCATTGTTTGGATTGGCTTCAACATTAGGCAATGATTTTTCAAAAGTTAGTCATCGTGATATTAACGAAAAAGAAGTAGCCATCACTCAACCGATGAATGGAAAGTTGATTGTGAAGTTGAATAAAAATCCTTACTTCTATGATGAAAAAGATAATGACATCAACTTTTTTGAAGCGTTAGATTTATTTGAAGATTCGATTTTTATTGAAAATGTGGATATCAAAGTATTGCGATCATTAGATGATTCATTTCACATAAGGTTGGTGAATTCAGCACATGGCAGAACCAGATTTAACGCTGATACAACAGCAGCTGCGATTCGAATAAACATAGCTCAAACAGACAGCGTAGTTTCTATCGACCAAGGCATCTTTATCACCAAAAAACAAAAATTCAGAAACCAGCAAGTAGCTGTTCTCATTAGCGTTCCTGTTGGTAAAAGTATCAGTTTACCAAAATCAAATAGCGTTTCTAATTATGATGACAATGTTTGGGAGTTTCAAAACTGGCACAATGAAAGTAAGTTAAATCAAGAGTTTCAGATGACTGAGGAAGGGTTGAGAGAGATAGATAAGATGGATAGGCTGGATAAGATAGATGATAAAATAAATGATAGGCTGGATAAGCTAGATAAGATGGATAAGATAGAAAAGCTGCATAAGTTGGATTCATTGATTGAATTGCAGAAAAAATTAGAAAAAGAAATTGATCAAAAAAATACTGTGCAAGACACAATTTAAATTTTAATTAACTGTCACATATCTGTATAGAGCGACACATACTCTATCTTGCGCCGCGATTATTTACCAAAACAAAAAAAAATAAATACCCACACATGAAAATTATAAGTACCCTTTCCGTATTCTTGATAGCATTAACAACAAATATTGCTTTTGCTCAAACTGCGAACATAACTGGAAAGACATCAACAGAAAATAAAAGTCCATTGGCGTTAGTAACTGTCAGTTTACTAAAAAAATCAGATAGTTCATTGGTAAAAGTGGCGGTTTCAAACGATGTGGGAAACTTCACTATCGACAATATTACTTCTGGAAATTATCTCTTGAGATTTACAAATGTAGGTTTCGAGCAAATGTTTTTACCTATTGATTCATTACAATTCAATTCTAATTTAATTGACATAAAAAATGTTGTTTTAAATAAAACTATACAATCATTAACCACGCATACCATCATTGCTAAAAAACCAATGATTGAAGTGAAAGCTGATAAAATGATTTTCAATGTCGAATCAAGTATCAACGCTACAGGCAGTGATGCTTTTGAATTGTTGAGGAAAAGTCCGGGTGTGATGGTTGACAACAACGACAACATCAGCATGAAAGGAAAAACCGGTGTGAAAATCTATATCGATGGCAAGCCTACACAATTTTCTTCTTCAGAGCTGGCATCCTTTCTAAAAAGCATCAATAGCTCCGATATCGAAGCCATCGAAATGATCAGCAATCCTTCTGCAAAATATGATGCCGCCGGAAATGCAGGTGTCATCAACATCAGATTAAAAAAGAATAAAAAATACGGCACTAACGGTAACGTAACAGCCGGTTATACACAAGGCATCACTCCTAAATTCAATGAATCTTTCGGCTTGAATTATAGAAACAAAAAAGTAAATCTTTTCGGAAACTTTGGGCATTCAACAGGTATAAATCAAAATGACATGAACATTCATAGGGTTCAGTTAGACACTCTTTATGATTTGAAAAGCGTGAACAAACACGACAACAAAAATGTCAATTATAAAGTCGGTGCTGATTTTTTTGTTGACAAGAAAAGCACTTTCGGATTTATTTCTACACTCAACAATACAGAAGGAACAGAAACCGCAAATGGTATCACGCCTATTTATTACAACCCTTCTGGAGTATATGTAAAAACGCTGGTGGCCAATAGTAACGGTACAGGTAGCTCGCTTAATATCAACAATAATTTCAATTATCGATTTGCAGATACCAGTGGCACGGAAATTAATTTCGATGCTGATTATGGGACTTTCAGAAAAACCGGGGAAGCCTATCAACCCAATTATTATAATGATATCGATGGCAATCTGATTTACAAAGTAGTGAACAGAAATAACATGCCAGTAAACATCGATATTTTCTCTGCTAAAATTGATGTAGAACACAATTGGGGTAAAGCAAAAATCGGTTATGGCGCTAAAACGTCTTTTGTGAAAACAGAAAACACTTTTGATTTTTATAATGATGATGTCAATGGTATTCCTGTAAAAGTTCTCAGCAGAAGTAATTATTTCACCTATAATGAAAATGTAAATGCATTATATGCCAATTACAAAAGAGCCTTAAATAAAAAATGGAATCTTCAAGCCGGTTTAAGAATGGAGCAAACCAATAGCAAGGGTGTGCTGACAAGAGCAGATAGTATTGTTCAAGCTGATAATACGGTTAAAAGAAATTATGCTGATTTGTTTCCATCTGGCGCATTGACATACACATACAATGACAAGAACACGTTCAACCTTACTTATAGCAAGCGAATCGATCGTCCAACCTATCAGGATTTGAATCCTTTTGAAAACAAACTGGATGAATTGACTTATCAAAAAGGAAATGCATTTTTACAGCCTCAGTATACTAATAACGTAGAGCTTTCTCATACATTCATGGGATTTTTAACATCGACTATCACTTATGGACACACGCGCGATTTTGCTACAGAAATTACGGATACCATTGGTAATGCCACTTATGTGCAACAACAAAATTTAGCCGATTTAAATTATTATGGCTTTAGCGTAGGAAGTGCAACGCCATTTAAAAAATGGTGGAGCGGTTATGTTTACATTTGGTATATGTATCATGATATAAAAGGAAGTATTGGTGAAAATCCATTTCATGTAAAGATTCCTTTGTATGGTGCCTATTGGCAACAATCATTCACATTGAAAAAAGAGTTTTCTGCTGAATTGAGTGGCTGGTATAATGGTCCTGCATTTTGGGCTGCTACCTGGAAAACCTCTCCGCAATGGTCTATGGACCTTGGATTGCAAAAAACATTCTTCAATAAAAACGTGACTGTAAAAGCAGCGGTAACAGATATTTTTTATACGGCACCATGGAAAGCCACTAATAATTTCGGCGGATTTAACATCGCTGCCAATGGAAACTGGGAAAGCAGAACTTTTAGATTAACTGTAAACTGGAGATTCGGCAGCAATCAAATCAGCGCAAGTAGAGAAAGAAAAACAGCAAGTGAAGCGGAATCGAAGAGGATTAAGGGGTAGGAGAAATGTTTGGCGTTTGGCGTTTGGCGTTTGGCGTTCATTGTTTGTTGTTTCAGAGGTTCAAAAGGTTCAAGAAGTTCAATTAGTTGGTTGAACCTTTTAAACCTCTTGAACCTTTTGAACTTTTAGAACCAGAATATCCAGCATCCATTATCCAGCTTTATCTAGTCTATCTAGCTTATCCTCATTTCCTTTACCTTTGCCACCTAAATTTCACAAATGAAGAATACGCCTTTTACAGACAAACATTTGGCTCTTGGTGCGAAGATGGCAGAATTTGCCGGCTTCAATATGCCGATTTCATACACAGGTATTAATGATGAACATGCTGCAGTTAGAAAAAACGTAGGTGTTTTTGATGTCAGCCATATGGGTGAATTTATTTTGAAAGGCGCAGATGCTTTGGATTTGATTCAACGCATTACCACCAATGATGCTTCTAAATTGACGAATGGCAAAGCCCAATACAGTTGCATGCCCAATGAAAATGGCGGTATTGTAGATGATTTGCTGGTGTATTGTGTGGAAGAAAATAATGTTTACATGCTGGTGGTAAATGC
>CANGEZ010000236.1 GCA_947452875.1 Chitinophagaceae bacterium | reverse complement strand
TGAATTCAAGTTCTTGCTTGATGGAAGCAATCTTACTTTGTTGTCTTGTCGTTTGAATATTAGCTTCATTAAAAGTGGCAACAGCAGCATTGTAGGCTGTTTCAGCAGATGAATAATCTTCTTCAACTACTTTTATTTTTTGTTGCATTTCTTCCAATGCAACATTCAATTTTTCAAACTCCAAACGTGTTGAAGCAATGCCTTCCTGATTGGATTGTAATTGCTTTTCCAAATCTTCCAATCTTCCTGCAGCAGTATTGTTTTGATGTGTAAGATTTTCGATCTTATTATGCAAAGCAAATACTTGATTGGTAAGGTTATTTATAGCTTGCTCAGTTTGTTTGATGGCATTTTCTTTCAACTGGGTATTGAATGCAATGACTTCATTGTGCTTTTGCTGTATTTCAGCTTTCAAATCATTCACCACTTTTTCCTGTGCTTCAATTTCTTTAACCAGTTTTTCAAGATTTTTAGCACGACCGATTTTCTTTCCTTCAAATAAACCAACGCTTCCTCCGGTTATTGAATATTTGCCTTTTACATACTTACCGGATTTCTCCAAAACAATAGCGCCATTGCTGTCTTTCAAAGCGTCTTCATTTTCAGCGATAAAAACATTTCCCAATAAATGTTGGGCTAGTTTAGCATACTGAGCATCTACCTCAACAACATCCATGGCTTTAATAGTGCCATTAGGTTGATGACCAGATTCTACGTTGGAAAATTTATCCAACATGAAGAAATTCGCTTTTCCTTTCTTGTTATTATCTAGTAAATGGATTGCCTGTAAACCTTCTTCCAAATTATTGACAACATAATAATTCAAATATTGATCAAGCACATTTTCAACTGCCGCACGATATTCTTCTTTTACATAAATGATATCTGATAACAAAGGTGCCTTATGATTCCAACCTGTATTCTTGTGCAGGAATTTTACACTTTCAGGATAACCTTCCAATGAATCAACCAAGCTTTTTAATAAATCATGTTCATTCTTCTTTGAATCAAACTTTCTGTTTTCATCTGCCAGATTATGACGTAAACCTTCTAATACACTTTGCGTTTGGAAAATCTGTTCTTTAGTGAATTCATGTTCTTCTTGAAGTTGCTTTAAACTCGTTTGTTGTTGAGTCAATTCTTCTTCTTTATTCTTTTTATCGATTTCCAATTGATTCACCTGTTCAGTTCTTGAATTCTTTTCTTCTTGAATTTGATGAATGGAACGTTGTAAATTTTGAATAGAGGTATCTGCAACCGCAACTTTTTTCTCAGCATCAAATTGATTACGCTGAATGGTTTGGTTTTCTCTTCTTAAAGTTTCTATGGCAGAACGTTGATTATCGAATATGGCTCTCTTCTCTTCTACTGCAGTTTTCAAAGCATCTAATCCAGCTTCTAGTTCTGCTAATTTTGCTTCTTCTTCTTGAATTTGATTAGAAGTAAAATTGATGCTTTCTTCCAAACCAGTTTGTTGTCCTGATGCTTTTTCAAGGAATTCATCTAAAGAAGCTTTACGTTCTTTTAAATGTTGTAAACGCTGTGCAGTCAGACTTTTCTCGTTTTCTTTATTACGAACTTTATCCAGCATTTCATTGTAATCATGCTGCATTTGTTGCAAAGCTTTTTCCTTTTCGATAAAACCCAGCTTTTCCTGTTCTAATGCCGCTTCTTCTTTGACAATAGAAGTTTCGAGTTCAATTCTCTTATCAACTTCCTGTTGTTGTTGTTGGTTTAAATCGCGGTAAGTGATATTAAATCCTTCCAAAGCAGCTTTGGCTAATTCAATGCTGACTTCTTTATAATCTTTTTTGATTTCGAAATACTTCTCAGCTTTTTTAGCCTGATTTTCCAAGCTTTTCAACTGGTTGTTGATCTCAAACAACAAATCTTCTATACGAGCTAAATCTTGTTCAGCCGCATCTAGTTTTAATTTGGCTTCTTTTTTTCTTGTTTTGTAAATGGTAATGCCGGCAGCTTGTTCCAACATTTTTCTACGGCTATTTTCCTTATCCTTGATGATGTCATCCACCATTCCTAATTCAATGATCGCATAACTGTCGGTACTTACACCGGTATCCATGAACAGGTTGTGAATGTCTTTCAAACGACAAGTCACGTCATTCAATCGATATTCACTCTCCCCACTCTTATAATATTTTCGGCTAATCGTTACCGTACTAAATTCAGTTGGCAACAGGTTTTTTGTATTTTCAAAAGTCAAACTTACTTCAGCCAATCCACTCGCACTTCTGGTTTTACTTCCGTTGAAAACTAAACTTTCCAAATTCTCACTTCTCAGGTTGCTGATTTTGTGCTCACCGATTACCCAACGAATACTATCGATGATATTACTTTTGCCACAACCATTGGGGCCGATAACTCCGGTAATACCTTCGTCAAAATGGAGAACCGTTTTGTCGGCAAAACTTTTAAATCCTTTGATTTCAAGACTCTTTAAACGCACTTTATTTATAATTTTTTAGGCAGCAAACCTACGTGAAAAAGATTGATTTTATTACGAAAAACACTAAAATTCAACATTGCTGTTGAAAATGTTATTGCGAATCGTCAATTTGTAATTAGCGAACCTTAAATGTACTGTTATTTGTCCATTATTTTCAGGTCTTTTAGGCTATCTTACCCATTCTTTACTCACAGATTTTTCACAATAGAATCTTTGTTAAATTCACAAAATTTTGCTCAAAAAAAGCAATAGTTTATCAATCCAACTTACATTCGCATCACAAAATTTAAAAAGATGAAAATATTATTACCAATTTTATCAATTTTCGTTGCTTCTGCAGCTTTTGCTCAGCCAAAAATCTACAACCAGGCAATAGTAAATACAACTACCAACGTAATTGCGCCAGAAGAAGAAGCCGTTGAAAGTATAGCACAAGAGCCCCGTGGAGGCATGAATTTTAGAAACATGATGGATGGGGAGACGAAATTCGTGACTTACCTAAAAGGCGATTTGGTAAAAACATCAATTAAATCGGAAATGGGCAAATCAACCATTTATCGTGATAATTCGAAAAAGCTCACCACTATGGTCATGGAAATGATGGGATCTAAAAACGGATTCTTCGCTTCCGATGATGATATGGCCAATATGCAGAAACGTAGAGACAGCATGATGGCAGAAAGAAGAAAAGCAGATACGAATATGGCTAAAAGAATGCCTCCTATGGAAAGAAGCCAAGGGACAACAGATATCAGCGTTACCGGCGAAACTCGTAAAATTGCAGGCTATAATTGTATCAAAGCATATCTCATCACTTCAAGAATATTGGGATTAAAAGATACCGCAGTAATCTGGTATACACCGGAATTCAAATTAAACAATGTATTATCTACAGGCGGCATGAATAGTATTCCAGGTATGGGAAATATGATGCCTGGTTTGAGTGGATTGGATAAAGTGGAAGGATTTGTGATGAGATACGAAATGAAAATGCGTCGTAACAGAAGAATGGAAGTAGAAGTAACCAAAGTAGATCTTACCAAAGAAGTAGATGCCAAAGAATTCGATTTGCCAAAAGACATTGAAATCAAGCCGATGAGTGAAATGCAGAATATGTTTAGAGGTGGCGGTGGCGGTGGGTTTATGAGAGGTAGAGATTAGTTGTAATGTAAAATATTGAATGTAAAATGTAAAAGTGGCATTTTGGGAAATGAAACTATCATTTTCTCATGAAATTTTGGTATAAAAATAAAGCCTTCGTGTTTCTTTGTGCCTTAGCGTCTTAGTGGCAAAAACCTTTGCGACCTTGCTTCTTTGCGTGCTTTGCGTGAAACCAATTGTTGCATTCGTGGCAAACAAAAATCCCGCGATTTACATCAGCGGGATCTTAATTTTATAAATTTCAAATTCAATTACAACTTATCAGCAGCTGCATTCTTTTTCTCATATTCTGCAGCTTTTGCTGGATTCTTTTTCAAACCATAAATATCAGCAAGGTAGCCTAACACAATTTTATAATTAGCTTTTTG
>CANGEZ010000235.1 GCA_947452875.1 Chitinophagaceae bacterium | reverse complement strand
TCTTGGTGTGAGTACCGAAAAATCAGAAAAAGGAGCAAAAGTCATTTCTTTGACAAAAGAAAGTCCTGCAGAAAAAGCTGGTCTTTTAGAAAACGACATCATCACCAAAATCAATAGTCAGAAAGTAGAAGATCCTGAATCTCTTTATAAAGCAGTTACTGCTAATAAGCCGAACGATGAAGTAAAAATAACCTACCTCAGAAATGGCAAAGAAAAAACAACAAAAGCTACCTTGAAGTTGAAAGTACAAACAGATCGTAAAGTGATTGTGATGAAAAATATGAGTGGTAACAGAAGACCTGGACGCCCGGGTTTTCCTCCTCCACCATTTGGTGATGATCAAGAAATCAGAATAGAAGGAAATGGATCTTTTGATGGTCCAGAATCTGAAGGCATGCCTTTCCGTTTTAATGCTTTTCCTCCAAAACAAAAATTAGGTGTAAAAATTCAGGATACAGAAGAAGGCAATGGCGTGAAAGTAATTGACGTAGCAGAAAATTCAGTAGCTGCAAAAGCAGGTGTAATGAAAGACGATATCGTGACTGAAATATCTGGCCAAAAAATCAATAACACAGATGACATCAGGGCTTTGCTCAGCGAAGATGAAAAAAGAGAATCATTCAAAATCAAATTGATGAGAAATGGCAAGGAAATGGAGTTTGAGGTAAAGCCACCGAAAAAACTAAAAACTATGAGCCTTTAATTTTATAATTTTTTAAGGCGATTGGTATATAATTTCTAAATTTTTAATCAAGGGGGAGTAATATCCCCCTTTTTTATTTTTTACTTTCTACATTTGAATACATAAAAAAATAGTTGAGCAATCTCGAAAAATATCAATTGGTTGTTGGGTTGGAAGTGCATGCGCAATTGTCTACAAAAAGTAAATTGTTTTGTGCTGACGACACTTCATTTGGGTCCGCTCCCAATACTCAGGTAAGTCCCATTTCATTGGCTCATCCCGGTACCTTACCCAAGCTGAATCAAAAAGCTGTGGAACTTGCCGTCAAACTGGGCATCGCTTTACATTGTGAAATCGAATCTTACAATTATTTCGCTCGTAAAAATTATTTCTATCCCGATCTTCCGAAAGGTTATCAAATTAGTCAGCATACCGCACCAATTTGTAAAGGCGGAACTGTTTTAATTGAATCACAAGATGGATTGAAAAATATTCAGCTCAATAGAATCCACATTGAAGAAGATGCAGGAAAAAGTATACATGATGCGGATAGTGAATATTCCTTAATCGATTTAAATCGCGCTGGCACACCATTAGTGGAAATCGTTACAGAGCCAGTCATTCACAGTGCAGAAGACGCTTTTTTGTTTCTCACGGAATTGCGCAAAACACTTCGCTGGCTTGATGTATGCGATGGTAATATGGAAGAGGGAAGTATGCGATGCGATGCTAACATTTCTATTCGGTTGAAAGGCGATTTAACTTTAGGCAAACGTGTTGAAGTAAAAAATCTCAACAGCATCAGAAATGTAAAACGTGTTATCGACATTGAATTTGAAAGACTAGTAGCCTTAACAGAAAACAATGAAAGCATCACACAGGAAACAAGAAGTTATGATGCGGATAACAACTCCACTTTTTCATTAAGAACAAAAGAAGACGCAGAAGATTATCGTTATTTCCCAGAGCCAGATTTGCCTCCGTTTGTCATCACTCAAACATACATCGATGATATAACATCAAGCATGCCTGCTTTACCTAATCAAGTTAAAAACAAATATATCAAAGAATATGGACTTTCAGATTATGATGCTTCCGTGGTTTGCAGTGATAAAGAAGATGTACTATTTTTCGAGTCGGTAATAAAATATTCACAAGACTTTAAGGCTGTTGCCAATTGGATGTTAGGTCCTTTGAAATATCATTGCAATGAAAATGGAATTGGCTTTTCTGCATTTCCACTTTCATCCAAATTGATTGCTGATTTGATTTCGCTAACATCATCCGGCAAATTAAGTTTCAACAACGCATCTGGAAAAGTATTACAAGCATTAATTACCAATCCGAATCAATCGGCAAATGAGGCCGCCTCTGCATTAAATCTGATTCAGGAAAGCGATAGCTCAGAACTCATGAAATGGATTGAGCAAGTGATTATCGATATGCCTGAAAAAGTAAAAGAGTATAAATCCGGAAAAAAAGGATTGATTGGCTTATTTTCGGGGGAAGTGAAAAAACGAAGTAAAGGAAAAGCCGATATGCAATTAGTGAATCAACTGCTTCAAGAAAAATTAAACCAATAAACCAGCATAATCATGTTCAATGTAAAAAACCTGACCACGCTACTGTTATGTGTTTTCATGGCAGCATGCTCTCAAAAAAAAGACGGGCATTTTGTTGTTACCGGCAAAATTAAAAACATCGCCGATCAACATGTTTATCTTGAACAATTGTACTTTGGTGATAAATCGCCAGAGGTGTTGGACACTGCAGAAATGAAGAATGGTAATTTCTCATTGAAAGGAATTGGGTCAGAAGAAACGCTGTTTCGTGTTCGCTTTGAAAAAGAAAGCAATAATTATTTAGTCATCAACGATCAGACTGAAATCAATATTGAAGCAGATGCAAATGACAAAACGATAAATAGTCAAAAAGTAAATTCGCCTGCCAATAAAGGATTGAAAGATTTGATATTGGGAATGATTACCAGAGGAGAAGCAATGGATAATGCAACAGCAGTTGCCGACTCATTACAAACCGCAGGTAATGATAGTTTATATACCATAGAAAAAAACAAACTCGCTTTGATGAGCGATGATTTTCAATCTTATCTTAAAAAATATATTGATAGTAGCAATGATCCTGTGTTGACCATTTTCGCCATTGGAAATGATAGAACTGCTGATGCTACTACAATTAATGAAAGAGTAAAAAATTTAAAAAAGCGTTTTCCTAATCATACCGGTATTGCCGATATGATTGGACAATACAACAAATATTTAGCGGAACAAAACAAACCACAGACTCAGACTCAAACACCAGCTCGTCCTGAAGTTGGTGCCATGGCTCCTGATTTTACATTGACAGATGTGGATGGCAAACCATTTTCATTGAGTCAGTTGAAAGGTCAATATGTGCTGGTTGATTTCTGGGCCAGTTGGTGCGGTCCATGCAGAGGAGAGAATCCTAATGTGGTGGCGGCTTTCAATAAGTATAAAAATAAAAACTTTACCGTCCTTGGTGTTTCTTTAGATGAAGCAAAAGACAAATGGCTTGAAGCAATCAAAAAAGATAATCTTACCTGGAAGCATGTCAGTGATTTGAAAGGCTGGAGTTCTTCCGTTGTTCCACTATATGGATTCGATGGCATTCCTTACAATGTTTTAATCGACCCACAAGGAAAAATAATTGCTACTGAATTGAGAGAAGCTGCGTTGGATGAGTTTTTGGGGAAGGAGTTGGGTAGATAGGCTAGATGCTGGATACTGGATGCTGGATAGGTTTAAAAGGTTCAATGAGTTCAATAAGTTCAAAATGTTTGTACTTCTGAGCAGTGTCTCTTGAAAGGGATGTTGTGTTTTGATATGGGAATGTTTATCTAGTATCTAGTATCTAGTATCCATCTTTCATCGAAATACATTTTCCACAATGTCCCTAGGAACATCTTGTCTTTAGCCCGAGATGTAAATTATTTTGATTAGTTCCTTCCGAACGTTTGGTGAGGGATAGCCACGAATTCACGAATTTTTTTTACCGCGGAGAATGGAGTGAAGGAGTTTACGCAGAGGTTTAGAAGAAGATGTTTGATGTTTATGGTTTCTCAGCAATGTCTCCTGCAAGGGAGGTTGCGTGTTGAGATGGGAATGTTTATCTAGCATCCACTTCCTTATTTATTATTTCTTATTCTTTATTCTGTGTTTAAAAAATTATTCTTCCTAACCCAAGGTTGAAACGGTAGCCCCCTAAATCCCCCAAGGGGAAACGAAACGCTGCGTAACCTATATTTTCTCTGTATCTCAGATGTAATATAATTCGTGGTTAACCAAAAG
>CANGEZ010000234.1 GCA_947452875.1 Chitinophagaceae bacterium | reverse complement strand
CCATAGAAATAGTATCGCCGGGACAATTGTTTTGTTTTGAAGTGACTTTAATTGTTTTATTTCCTAAAGAAGAAAATTTGTGAGTTGTAATGGTATCGTTTACTGCAATTGGATTGTTGTTTCCAAACATCCAGATGTATTCATCAGCAATATCAGCTCTTGCTATGAAATGAACTCGTTCAGAACCACAAAAAGTTTGCAAAGCAGGATAAGCCATTAAATTAGTTGGAGGTGTTCCATATTTTACAGAGTCAAAATTAAAAGTTGAGGTACATCCATCAGTTGTTGCGATGGAAAGCTTTGGCAAATAATTGCCTGCAGCGCCATAAATATGAGTAATACTAGCTTGTTGGGTTGAAATGATATTACCATCACCAAAGTTCCAATTGTAAGTGGCTACTGGACTATTGTTTATTACAGACACAACCGCATTAAAATCATTTGTAGCCGGAACACAACCATCCGCAGTGGTGTATGTAGCAGAAACCTCAGGCTTTTTGATTTGTATGATGAGTGTAGACTTAGATTTGCAACCACTTGTATTGCTAAATGTAACTGAAGTGGTAAAGCTTCCGGTTGTATTGAAATTATGGCTCAGTTGAGGCACTGTTGTGTTTTGAATGGAAGAATTATCTCCAAAATCCCATTGAAAATTACTTGGTGTTGAACTGGTATTGGCAGTAAAATTTACTGTTCCTTGGCTGCATAGTTTTTCTTTATCGCTGGATAAACTTACAGCATCAGCAGGTTTTACAATGATTTCTTTGGTTATTGAAGCCGTAGTTTTTTCATATACAATAACCAAATGAACACGGTAAGTGCCTGCACGAAAAACGATTCTTGGATTTGCTTGATTGCTTTTTTGCCCATTCCCAAAACTCCATAAATAGCCAACTGGTATTGAAGAAGCTTGGCTGGTAAAGTTAATTGTTGCGGGGGCGCAATAAGAATTACCTATTGGTGTATAGGTGAAGTTTGCAGTTTGGGAAACCGCAAAATAACAAGTCCATAAAAGCAATATGGTCAGCTTTAATTTTATATAAGTACGATTTAGTTTTGGTCTTCGTTAAGGCATTCAGAATTCGATTTTCAAAAATATAAAAAAAAACGCTACAAATCATAGATTTATAGCGTTTTACTGAAATTTTGAAACTTTTTTTGGTATATATTTTCAAATAAAATTTAATTGAAAATATAAATATATCAAACAATAAAATTATTTAAGTAGAGAAACTGTGTTGTTTTGGTCTATGTTATTTTTTTTAATCGTAGTTTCTTTATGACATTCTGGTTTGTTACAATTTGCTGGGCAACTGCTTTTCATTCCTGCAAGAGTAGGAGCAATTACCAAAGAAACGATGCTCATCAATTTAATTAAAATGTTCATTGAAGGACCAGATGTATCTTTAAATGGATCACCTACAGTATCTCCGGTAACAGAAGCTTTATGTGGTTCTGATTTTTTGTAGAACATTTCGCCGTTGATTTCAACACCTTTTTCAAAAGATTTTTTAGCGTTATCCCAAGCACCACCGGCATTGTTTTGGAACATTCCCATAAGTACACCACTTACTGTAGCACCGGCAAGGAAACCGCCCAAAGCTTCGGCGCCTAATCCTGGCATAAAGCCAATAATTAGTGGAGAAACTATTGCGATAGCACCAGGCAACATCATTTTTTTGATGGATGCTTGAGTTGAGATGGCTACACATTTATCGTATTCTGGTTTACCTGTTCCTTCCATGATTCCAGGAATGGTTCTAAATTGGCGACGAACTTCTTCCACCATGGCCATGGCTGCTTGTCCAACAGCTGTGATACAAAGAGAAGAGAATATAAATGGAATCATGCCACCTACAAACAAGCAGGCCAACACATTTGCTTTATAAATATCGATACCAGAAATTCCAGCAACACCCACAAAAGCGGCAAACAAAGCCAAAGCTGTTAATGCTGCAGAAGCAATAGCGAAACCTTTTCCTGAAGCAGCAGTTGTATTTCCTACAGCGTCCAAAACGTCTGTTTTTTCACGAACATCTGATGGTAATTCACTCATTTCTGCGATACCACCTGCATTATCCGCAATTGGTCCAAAAGCATCGATTGCCAATTGCATCGCTGTTGTAGCCATCATACCTGCAGCAGCAATTGCCACACCGTATAATCCTGCACATTCGTAAGAACCCCAAATACCACCAGCTAATACCAAAATAGGTAAGAAAGTAGATTCCATTCCGATAGCCAAACCACCGATAACATTGGTTGCATGTCCTGTAGAAGATTGTTTAATAATTGAAAGAACAGGACGTTTGCCCATGGCTGTATAATATTCAGTGATGATGCTCATTAAAGCACCAACTGCTAATCCTACTGCGATAGCACCCATAACACCCCATTTGGTAAATGGGACGCCTCTTAATTCCATTTGTTCTGGCAATAACCAGTTTACTAAAAATCCTGCAGCGATTGCTGTTAGAATCATAGAACCCCAGTTGCCCATATTCAAAGCTCTCTGAACAGTTGAAGTATTGATGCCTGCGTTTTCTCCAATTCGCACAAATAAAGTTCCGATGATGGAGAAAATAATTCCAACACCTGCAATAAGCATTGGCAAGATAATAGGAGAGAAACCATTCAAAGAATCTGTTCCACCTACAATAGTTGTTTGTTGACCTAACACGATAGTAGCCAAAACTGTTGCTACATAAGAACCGAACAAATCAGCGCCCATACCTGCAACGTCACCTACATTATCACCTACGTTATCAGCAATAGTTGCTGGGTTTCTTGGATCATCTTCAGGAATGCCTGCTTCTACTTTACCCACTAAGTCTGCACCTACGTCAGCAGCTTTTGTATATATACCTCCACCCACACGGGCAAACAAGGCAATTGATTCTGCACCCAAAGAAAAACCAGTAAGTATTTCTATGGTTTTAACCATTTCCTCAGAATTCATGGCAGCGCCAGGAGCGAAGAAATGTTTCAATACAATATATAAACCACCTAGTCCCAATACAGCTAATCCCGCAACACCAACACCCATAACCGCACCACCCGTAAAGGAAACATTTAAGGCTTTGCTTAAACTTGTTCTTGCTGCCTGAGCTGTACGAACATTAGCTTTTGTGGCAGCTTTCATACCGATATAACCGGCAGTTGCACTAAGAACCGCTCCAATTATAAAAGCAACGGCAATACTCCAATGAGAGTTTGGGTTTGCTTGTGCCATAACAGCTAAAAGTATGGCAACGATTACAACGAAATATCCAAGTACTTTCCACTCTGCCTTCAAAAAGGCCATGGCTCCTTCAGCAATATAATTACTGATTTCTTTCATTCTGGGCGTACCGGCATCTTGCTTTGCCACCCAGTTAAATTTAATCAGGGTATATATTAAACCAATAATACCCATAGCAGGGACAACATAAATCAGATTTTCCATCATAACAGTTTATCTTTTTTGGTCGGCAAAAATAGGATAAATCAACTGAAAATAGGAAAAATGAAGCCCTTAAATTAGGATTTTGATAAAGAAAAGCCCCTTTGTTTAAGAAAAAGCTATTCTGGCTTTAAATCATAGAATATTTTAATCAGATTGTTCTGATTCAAATCCGTTTCGATGAAGAAAGATTTTCTTTTTTTACCATCAATAATTTCAATTACAGAGGTGTTTGGAATTATTGAACCAAGATTTTCTGCCACAAAAGTAATGACATTGGGGCCAGGCGTTAATGTAACTGTAATGAATTGTGGTTTTTTAAGCACCGGGAAATTTTTGGTAATCCATTTGTCGTTGATACTTATGGAAATCGTATCGCCATCTTCCACAGCATCATCCCAAATGGCAAATGTGATTTGTTGTGATTTGGCTACGATACTGCCAATGATTTTTCCGGGTCTGTTGAGTGAGGTCGACAGATTATTATTTTTATCTTGAGGAATGGAATTGATTTTATTATTGAGCGCATCTTCCGAATAGCTTTCAAAACGAGTGACACTGCTTTCATTGAATTGAACAAACACTTTCATTACTATAAAAGT
>CANGEZ010000233.1 GCA_947452875.1 Chitinophagaceae bacterium | reverse complement strand
CCTTGATAAACACTGATTCTCATGGAAGACTGACCATCAACTTGAGTGGTGTACTGTCTTGCGGCTTTTGTAGGAATCTTTGCATTTCTTGGAATTAGCACATCCATCAATCCTCCGGCGGTTTCAATCCCCAAACTTAATGGTGTGATGTCAAGCAATAACAGATCTTTATTATTTCCTGCCAATATATCGGCTTGAATCGCTGCACCTAATGCCACTACCAAATCCGGATCAGATTTATCATTCACCATTCGGCCAAAAAATTCACCCACCATATGTTTCACCAAAGGCACTCGGGTACTACCTCCTACCATTACGATATTGTGTATTGCTGATTTTTCAACACCAGCATCTTTAAGAGATTTTTTACAACAGTCAATAGTTTTGTTCACCAATGGCAAAATCAAATCCTCAAATTCTCCTTTAGTCAATACTAAGGGCTTATCACTTATCATATCTTCAAAAACATCGGCACTGCTTACATATTGTTTTGCTGTTTCGGCTTTCAATCTTAGTGTCTGTGCAAATGCTTTGTCTTCATGCAACATTTTTTCATCAATACCCAACTTTTCCATCCAATGCTGAATGATGGCTTTGTCAAAATCATCGCCACCGAGATAGGTGTCTCCATTTGTAGACAATACCTCAAAAATTCCATTTTGAACACTAAGAATAGACACATCAAATGTACCACCACCCAAATCGTAAACGGCTACCAATTCAGGCGTTTCGGCAGTTGAAGCTTGTTGCCCCAAACCACAAGCCAGACTAGCAGCTGTAGGTTCATTGATGATTCTCATGACATCCAATCCAGCCAATTTACCAGCATCTCTTGTGGCCTGGCGTTGTGCGTCGTTGAAATAGGCAGGAACAGTTATAACCGCTTTGTTAACTGGTGTTTTAAGAATATGTTCGGCACGCTGTTTCAGTTCTTTCAAAATAAAAGAAGACAATTCTACAGGGGAATAGAACTTATTACCAACTTGCACTTTTACCAAACTATCCGTTCCATCATCAATAATTTTATAAGAAAAAAATCCTGATTGGTTATTTACGTCGGCATAGCTTTTCCCCATCAATCTTTTTGCAGAAAAAATTGTTCTTTCTGGTTCAGTTTCCAAATGTAATTTTGCCTCATCACCTACGATTACGCCACCGTGCTCATCAAAATAAATAACAGAAGGTACCAAAGCCGTGGCATTGTGTTCTTTTAAGGCAACGGCCTGTTTGGTGTCGGGATGAATGATAGCAATCAAACTATTGGTAGTGCCTAAATCTATTCCCACGATGATTTCATCTTTTTGCAAACTTCCGGTAACCAGATTGATTCCTATTTTAGCCATTGTATTTTTTTTGATGCGCGAAGTTAAAAATAAAAAAGGCTGTTTGATGAAAACAGCCTTTTTGAATTTTACCAGATGCGATAATTTACCTCATCAAATACATTTTTCCATACCCTTTATTAAAGTATTTATCGGTGTTATTGTCTTGTGTATTGTATTTGTCAAGAGATTTTCCATTTAAATTGGTAATGACTCTATAGATATAAACGCCATTTGCAAGTGGCTGCCCGTACATATCCGTTCCATCCCATTTAAAATCAGTGATGTTTCTTCCGATATGTAAAGGTCCCAATTCATCTTTGGTGATTTCTCTGACTATTTTTCCGGTGATGGTCAGAATCTGTATTCTGATATTTTGCGGAACCTGAGAACCAGTTATCGTAAATACAAATGCAGTTGAGCGGGTAAAAGGATTCGGATAGTTCAGCATGTTGGAAATCATCGGTTTGTTGATGACACTAAATATCACATGATACTCCAAATCGCCTGCTTTATTACCCACAGCATCTTTTCCTGAAACAATCAATTCATATTCGCCATCTTCAGGGAAATAAGGCCTGAAATCAATACTTGCCGTGTTGTTACCCGATGACAAATCCGCAGGAATAAACCTCATCGTATCTCCAAAATAATAAGTATGCAATGACTGATCTGGAAACCTTACTTGCAAACTAATCAACGAAGTATCCTTGAGTGCCAAGAATTTGCTTTCATCTTTCAAACTGATAAAAATTTGTGGCTTGCTCGCAACGATGTCTTTGTTTAAAATGTGTTCCCCATCAAAAGTCACATCCAGTAAAGGATTGTATTTATCTGCTTTCACAAAAAAGTCTTTATAAAGCACATTATTGTAATGATACATTTCCGGTTGGTCATTATCTGGATTGAATTCGATGAATAAAGTACAACCACCAACCAGGTTCATATTTTCTGTATTGATGGTATACAAAATATTTAAGGTATCTCCAGAAACCAATGCTTTTCTTTTTGGAATATCTACTACATGCGGAACATTGTTTTGGTCTGTGATGATAAATTTCACTTTAATCAAACTGTCGAATGCTACATCACTAATATTCTTAAATGACAATGCGAAATTGATAGGTTCACCTTGTTCTACTGTATCCTTAAAATTGTATAAAATACCAGGTGCGACAGCTCCTTCAGGTGCAGGCGTAGCATTGATTCGTAGGTATCTCAATTGATTTGGAGTGATGTATTTATCGTCTTTGTTGTTTATTCTAATTTTTACAAAAGGATATTCATGAGCGTCGATAAAGCCTAAACTGGTATCTGTTGAAGGATACAATGTTGCTAATTGTTGTGCGTTTCCATTTTGGCGAATGCCCCAAATATCAAGCTTTACAGAATCAGCAATTTGTGGATCGGTTGAATTGCCTCTCCAATGCAAAGAACTCCATTGTGTTGCCGGACCAAAAACAGGCGACTCGATTTTACCTTCTGTACTTAAAGAATTTAAATTAAATGTTTGGTCGATATATGATGAATCCTGTGGACCCATTACCTGCGTTGGCGCAAAACTTGAACTTCCTTTTTTAAAGAAATACAAGAAAGGCAAATTGCGCGTAAAACTGTCTATTTGTGTAAACCCAATTGATTTCAATTTATGATATAAAGAATTTCCAGAACCTAACGCTAAAGTATCATTCATCCATTGATTGATATAATTGTTTGATGACAGGCTATTTCCCAGATTTGTTATCGCTACATACATGCCATTAGGAATAGAATCAATAAAATCCATGGCACTTTTTCTGTAACTCGCTTGATTATAAGGATATTCAAAAAATCTTCTGGTAGAATCTTGAATAGCCGAATTGCGGCAAACGCGATAACTTCCATAACGACCATTAGTAGCCGAAACGTTTCTATTTGCCCACGGAATCAATGTAGCCGTATCAAAAACATAGAACTGAAGTGTATTGTAGACGCAGCCATATAATTCAAGCTGGTTGAAATCAAGATTCACATTAATTCTGTCGTAATCAAAATAAGGATATAGTCCGGTTCTGATAATTAAATTTCTTGGCTCTGATTTAAATCTAAAAATTCGGTCAGCATCCAATTGAATGTCTTCAAAATTAGATTTTTGATATTGATAAAAATGAGATTGGTTGTATCCTGCAGAACTAGTAGGCAAGTAAATAAATGAAAAACCATTCCAAATATAATCTGCTCCATTTCTCGGAACCATTGCCACTCGCCAATAATATACAGTGCTATCTGTAAATGAAATATTGTTTGGAATAAACTCTACAACCCCACCCAAACCTGATTTATTTACTATTTTCTTGAAAGGAGAATTGAATAATTCAGTGGTATCAATCTCCATTACATAATCCCTATTTCCACTTAAAGGATTGGCGGTATTGGCTACAAAAGTTATGTTTTGTCTGTTGACGATAGAAAAGTTATTTGGAAATGCAGGTCTCAATTCATCTTCAAAAATGTAAAAATCTTTGCTGACAGTATTGTTTGTTTCAAATTGTTCCTCGATTCTGTCAGTAGCATCTAAAGTAACCGTAATGCGATTTAAACCTTTATCTGTTGTAAGTATAATAGGTACTGTCAATTCTAATGAATCAACACTTTTTATGGCAGGTATTATTTGACTGTATAAAACCCTGATGGTATCATTAGGCAATTTGCGTTTAACCGTAACCGATATAGAATCGCCTACTG
>CANGEZ010000232.1 GCA_947452875.1 Chitinophagaceae bacterium | reverse complement strand
TCTTACTTTATTAAGCAAGTTTCAAAATAACGTGAAAAATGGAGAAAATCAGGTGGTTACTTTTTGCCACAATCAAGTAGGTGCGGTTAAAGTTGTTTACGATCAGTTTGCTGCTTTAGTTGGACAGTCATCTAACTACATGATGCCTGGTGAAGAAATGGAAATCAATGCAGGTGTGGGTGCTTATAGTAAAGCAGCTCAACCTAAAATTTCTATTGGTGGCGCTTCAATGCCATTAGCAGAAGATGGAAGAGCTACATCTAAATTTAAAGTAAGTGGCTCCGGTTCTAAATCAGTTCCTGTAGTTGTTACTTACACTAAACCAGATGGAACTTCAGAAACAAAAACATTTGATGTTAAGTATACGGTTGGTACCCCAGGTGGAGCAGCTGTAATGCCTGATAAAATGAATGTGTTTTATATTGGTGTTGATAATCCTGTAACGATTGGTTCTCCAACTGGTTGGGATAAAACAACAGTATCTATGACCAATGGTACGATTACAGGTAATGGTTCAGTAAGAACTGTTCGTGTAACAGCAATTGGTAAAGCATCTATCACTGTTAATGCTGATAAGAAACCTACAACTTTCGAATTCAGGGTTAAACGTATTCCTGATCCTGTATTTAAAGTTGGATCTGGAAAAGTGAGAATGCCTTCGGTTGAATTCAAAAGCCAACAGTTCTGTCGTGCAGAATTGGAGAATTTTGATTTTGACTTGAGATTTAACGTAGTAAGTGCTACTGTTTATTTCTCAGGAGCTAATTTCCCTAATGTTGCCACAGCAACTATCCAAGGAAACAATTTAGCGCCACTTAGTTCGTTTATATCTAGATGTGGTCCTGGTTCTGTAGTTACTTTTGATAATGTAAAAGTACAAGGTCCAGACGGTTTAAGACCAATCGAGGGTAAATCAATCGCTCTATACTAAAATATAATTCTATGAAAAGTAATTTGCTCAGGTATCTTTTTTTAGCTATTGTTTTTTGTGGTGTTGCTAATGCAGCAAATGCGCAAAAACCAAGAAAATCTACAAAAAGAAGTACTAAAACAAAAACTAAAGCAAGTATTCAGGCTACTGAAGCTACTGCTGATACTACTGCTGCTGTTGTAGCTGCCCCTCCTGTAAAGGAAGAATCAATGGACAGTTTACCTATCAAAGTTGTAAAGGTTTCCTTACGACCTGATGAAGCGGTGGAAACTTCTGTTTTAAGAGAAAGAACACCTTTGTCTTATGAGCATTTACGTGCCGATGACGCAGTTTATCGTCATAGAATTTGGAGAGAATTGGATACCAGAGAAAAACAAAACTTACCATTTATGTATGCAGCTGATGCGGATAATGGTAACCAACGTTTCATCTCTATCATCCTTCAAGCTTTACAAGACACTACAAACGGAATTACTGCTTTTTCTAGCATAGATGATCGTTTTACAACTCCGATGACTAAAAGTGAAATTGCAAAAGCTGTTGTTGGGGATGAAGTTGAAGTACCTGATTATGATTCAGTTGGTAATTTAATTGGAACTAAGAAAAAAAGAAACGATATCAACTTAGATTCTTTCTATAAATTCCATATTAAAGAAGAAGTTATTTTTGATAAAGAAAGCTCAAGATTATTCTGGAGAATATTAGGTATTTCACCTGTTAAAAATATTATTACTTCTGCAGGTGTTGATTTGGGTCCAACAGAATTATTCTGGGTTTATTATCCAGATATGCGTCCTGTTTTTGCGAAATTTGAAGTTTATAATGGTAAAAATTTCGGAGGCAGAATGAGTTGGGAAGAACTATTCGAAAGCAGAATGTTCTCTGCAAGAATTATCAAAAGCTCAATGGACAATCCAAGAGATATTCAAATCAAAAATATCCCAGGATTACAGGATAATGGTATTCTGCAATTGTTTGAAGGTGAAAATATCAAAGAAAAGATATTTAACTACGAGCAAGATTTGTGGAGTTACTAATCTAATCTCACGATATTAAAAAACCCTTTCCATCGGAAAGGGTTTTTCTTTTTTAGTTATTTGCCACTTTTTTTATGAAAGTACTCGTAAATTATTTTTGCTTTTGCAGGACCGGCCTCTTGTTGAATTTCAATCAAACTTAATTTGCTGATTTTCTTTACTGATTTGAATTTCTTTAATAATGCAGATGCGGTATTAACACCTATTCCAGGAATGGTTTCAATTTCATTTTGTATAGCATTTTTACTTCTTTGGTTTCTATGAAATGTAATACCAAAACGATGTACTTCATCTCTGATTCTTCTGATTAGTTTTAAGCTTTCACTGGTCCATGGCAATCGAATCGATTGATTGTCTCCCTCAAAAAAAAGCTCCTCATGATTTTTAGCCAAACCAACTAATGTGGTTTTGCCATTTAACCCTAATTCATGTATGCTTTCTAAAGCAGCACTCAGTTGTCCTTTCCCACCATCGATGATGATTAATTTAGGCAAAGGTTCGTCTAAAGAAATCAACTTGCTGTATCTTCTATTTACAATTTCTTTCATAGATGCAAAATCATTGATGCCTTCAACTGTATTAATGTTGAAATGTCTGTAGTCTTTTTTGCTTGGAATGCCATTTTTAAAACATACCATTGCGGCTACTGCATTGGTACCATGTAGATTAGAATTGTCAAAACATTCAATATGGTCTGGTATAGTTTTTAATTGTAAATCTTCTTGTAATTGCTTAAGCACATTTTCAACTTCTGCATTTGTTTTTTCTTCAAGTGCAAGCATTTTTTTCGCCAATAATTCTTTTGAAAAATGATTTACATTTTTGATAGATAGATCTAATAATTTTCTCTTATCGCCAGCTTTAGGAACTGTAATTGAAATGGACGCATCAGGATATTGCAATTCAAATGGCAAAATGAGTTCTTTCGCATCACTGTTGAATGTTTCTCTTAATCTAGCTATAGCGTGCAATAAAACATCTTCTTTTGTTTCTTCCAATTTCTTTTCTAATGAAATTGTTTTCGTGTAAATAATACTTCCATCATTAACTGCGAGATAGTTTACAAAGGCCAAATTTCCTTCCTCTAATATGCTGAAAATATCTATGTTGCCAGTTTTAGTATTCACCACTGAAGATTTGGCCTTGTATTGTTGTAGGTCTAAAATTTTTTGATGAATCGCAGCAGCTTTTTCAAATTCAAGATGCTCTGTATGCCTTTGGAGTTTCGATTTGAGCTCTTCCATTAAAGGCTGCAGATTTCCTTTCAATAAAGAAATTAACTGATCGATGCCACTAGTATAGTCATCAATATTTTGAAGACCTTCACATGGACCTTTACAATTTCCTAAATGGTATTCAAGACAAACTTTGAATTTCTTTTTCTCGATATTTTTTTCAGATAAATTCAACTGACAAGTTCGCAGCGGAAAATACTGCTTGATAAAATCCAGCATTTCTCTCACATTCACAATGGAAGTATAGGGTCCAAAATATCGACTTCCATCTTTTATGTGTCTCCTAGTAATGAAAACCCTGGGGAATCTCTCATTTTTTATAACAACAAAAGGGTAGCCTTTATCGTCTTTTAAATTGATGTTGTAATGTGGCTGGTATTCTTTTATCAATGAGTTTTCAAGAAAGAAAGCATCCGCTTCATTGTCGACAATTGTAAATTCAATGCGTTGGATATGTTTTACAAGTTCAACGGTTTTCTGATTGTCTAAAGTCCTGTTGAAATAGCTACTGATTCTTTTCTTTAATTGCTTTGCCTTTCCTACATAAATCAGCGTGCCCGATGAATTAAAATATTTATAAATCCCAGGCTCTGTGGGAATGCCTGATGCCAATTTTGTAAATTCCTGGTGGGTCATAATTTATTTATAACTCCATTTAATATTAATTTCATCTTCTGCACCATTCGGAGAAATAGTAACAGCTTTGGCGCTAACGCCGGGGATCCAAGTCAGTTGCCTTGTCTTATTTGAATCCAACGCTTTCACCATAAAAATCCTGGTGATTTTATTGGTTTCGGGTTCTATGTAAATATTCCAGTATTTCCAAGGGATATTGTCTGGAAC
>CANGEZ010000231.1 GCA_947452875.1 Chitinophagaceae bacterium | reverse complement strand
GATAGTAACCAGCCAAAGAAGCTAAATAAACATCGTTTAATTTCAAATCACTCAACCATGGAGTATAAGAAGCGGTGATGCTCATTTTATCTTTTGCGAACGGAGTCTTTGCTAAATTCCAGAAACCTGAACTTGCATCAGCTGAAGTAGCGATACCAACATCACCCATACCGCCGGCGCGTGCATCAGGAGAAATTCTTAAAAATGGAACGGCAGAAGTAACCACATTGATTGGGTTTGTTTGTGCCTGTGTAGCAGTTACTGATCCTGCTAATAACATAACTAGAGCAGTTAGTCTCAAAGTTGTTTGTTTCATGCGATTTTTTTGTCTTGGTTAGGTAGAAATTCCTCTATAATTGTGTGTTTGTTAATTGAAAATGAGTTGTAAAAATAAATGTTTTATCGAATTCACCAACTTTTTTTTTAAAATCAAATTAAAAATGAAAAAATAATTTTTGATGTTACCAGCACAAAACGAAGAAATTGGTTTGATTATTGTACCGAAATATTATTCTGAGTTGTGATGTGAATGACATTCTTATTATAGATTCCGTTGCTTAAATCTTAAAAGTTTTCAAAAATTTGCTAACAAATTCTGAAAAGTGTTTTGGAATGAATTAAAGTTGATATATTCGCACCCGTTGTAACCCAAAATACAATAAAAAAGAAAACCCTTCGTTAACCAATTTGCAAAACGAATGCACATGCAAAAAACTTTGTCTTTAAAGTCCCTTTTAATCTTAGGATTGTCAGCTCTGTCATTGAGCTCTTGCGGTATTTTCGGCAAGAAAAAAGAAAAATCAAGCGTAACCGGATGGAGTTACGATGATAAAAACATGGGTAACTTCCATGTTTCTAAAGTAAAATACCCAAATGCGGGTCCTGGTCTTGTATTCGTACAAGGTGGATCTTTTGTAATGGGTGCTAAAGAAGAAGACGTAATGGGCGATTGGAATAATGTTCCACGCAGGGTTACTGTACCTTCTTTCTTTATTGATGAAACTGAAGTGGCTAACGTTCACTACAGAGAATATCTGTATTGGATTGAAAATACTTTTAGTGGTGATACTACGGTGATGGCAAAATGCCTACCTGATACACTTTGTTGGAGAGAAGAATTAGCTTATAATGAACCATATGTGGAATATTATTTCCGCTACCCATCTTACAACTACTATCCTGTTGTAGGCGTTAACTGGCAACAAGCACATGATTTCTGTATTTGGAGAACAGATCGTGTAAATGAATTTAACCTCATGAAAAAAGGTTACTTGAAAAAAGATGCAGCTAAGAAAGAAATGAAAGGCGGTGGTGCTGATGGTTCATTCAACACTGAAGCTTATTTGTTGAATCCTGACATGATTCAAGGTAGATCTAAACCTAAAAAATCTGAATTAAAAGATATCAATAACAAACCAAGAGCTACTGTAAAAATGGAAGATGGAATCCTAAATATGGGCTACCGTTTACCAACGGAAGCTGAGTGGGAATATGCAGCTTATGCTTTAATTGCTCAAAACCCTTCTCCTCGTAAAAGCGAAAATAAAAGTGGAGAGGAATTACGTTCTAACCAACAAATTTACTCTTGGAGCAAAAACGTAAATGGTTTGAGAGATAATCGTCATGGTACTTGGCAAGGTAAGTTCATGGCTAACTTCAAACGTCAAAGTGGAGATAATATGGGAGTTTCAGGTGGTTTGAATGACCGTGCTGCAATACCTGGTCCTATCAAAGCTTTCTATCCTAATGCATTTGGTTTATACAATATGAGTGGAAACGTAAGTGAGTGGGTGGGTGACGTTTACAGACCAATGACACCTTCTGATGGACAAGATTTCAACTACTTCCGCGGTAACAGATTTCAGAAAAATTTCAAAAACAGCAGTGGCGAATTTGAAAGAGACAGCATGGGTCACTTGAAAAAAGTTGATATCTCTGACGAAGAAGTTAAGAACAGAACCAATTACCAACGTAATAATGTAATCAACTATCTTGATGGTGATTCTGCAAGTACAGCAGCATATCAATATGGTGTTACTACTTTGATAAATGACAAATCAAGAGTTATCAAAGGCGGTAGCTGGAATGACAGAGCTTATTGGTTATCACCTGGCTCACGTCGTTACATGCAGGAAGATCAAGGTTCTTCTACTGTAGGTTTCCGTTGTGCTCAAAGCTACTTAGGACCTCCAGAAGGACCTGGTTTTAAAGAAGGTAACATCTTCGGCAAACGCAAACAGAATAAACGTAAAAAATAAAATCGCTTTAATAAAGAAAGGCCTCCCAAATTGGGAGGTTTTTTTTTCACCGCAGAGAAGGGAGAAAAAGAGTTTAACGCAGAGGGTTTGGTAGATAATGGATGCTGGAATTAGGAATTGGTTTTCTTAACTTGTCAGCAATGACTCCTGTAAGGGACATTACGTAAAAATGAAATTGAAAGTGTTGATAAACTTGATGCTGGATTGCTTTGATAACTAAGCGCCTACTTTAAAAAATCTCTGCGAAAACTCATATCCTCAAGTTCTCTGCGGTAAAATAACACAAAAAAAGGATGCTCATTTTCATGAAACATCCTTTGATGCGGAGACGGCGAGATTCGAACTCGCGATACAGTTTCCCGTATACACACTTTCCAGGCGTGCTCCTTCAGCCACTCGGACACGTCTCCGTTATATTTATATTTTTATAAGAACTTTTTTAAAACACACTTTCTCCCGAGTAATCGAGATGTTCCTTCAGCCACTCGGACACGTCTCCATTTTTTGTTGGGTAGCAAATGTACGTGCTATAATTCTGAATTAAAAATCATTCTAACACCTTTTCCATCTGCATGCTACGGGATCCTTTTACCAAAATTGTAGCATCAGAAAATTGTTGAGCAGCATACCATTCTCTTGCCGCTGAAGAAGTTTTAAAATAGTTGAAAGATTCATGAAGTGATGCGAATTGCTCACCAACCAATACCACATTTTTCCAATTGTATTGCTTAATTAAGGATATGATATTTATATGTTCTTGATGACTCTCCTCTCCTAATTCCATCATGCCACCAAGCATTAAAATTTTATTGTACCCGGGCATTTTAGCGAAATTTTCAATAGCCAGTTTCATACTGGAAGGGTTGGCATTGTAGGCGTCGAGAATGATGGTATTATTGTCTTTTTTTAACAACTGAGAACGACTATTTGATGGAACGTAAGATTCTAATGCATCAATGATGTTTCCATCAGCAACGCCAAAAGTTTTACCAATACAAACTGCCGCCAACACATTCGGTAAATTATAACCACCAACCAGTTGTGTTTTGATAGAATCAATTGATGCCCCTTTTGTGATGCCCACTTCCAAAAATTGTTCGTCATTGTTTATGACACCAACTACATCAGCATTTTTATTTTCAGAAGCATAGCTGATAATGGAGTTTGAGCCTTTACTCATTTCCTGCAGGTAATCGTAATCGTTATAAATAAATATTTTACCATGAACTGATTTTAAATAATCAAACAATTCTCCCTTTCCTTTTCTTACGCCGGCTTCTCCACCAAAGCCTTCCAAATGGGCTTTACCACAGTTGGTAATCAAACCATGAGTGGGCATTGTGTATTTGCAATAACCTTCAATCTCTTTCTGATGGTTGGCACCCATTTCAATCACCGCCATCTCTGCATCCGATTTGATTTTGAGAATCGTAAGTGGAATACCAATATGATTATTCAGATTTCCTTCTGTAGTGTACGTTTTGAATGTACTTGACAACACCGCATGAATCAATTCTTTGGTAGTTGTTTTTCCATTGCTTCCTGTAATCGCAATAAATGGAATATTAAATTGTTCGCGATGTTTTTTGGCCAATGCTTGTAAAGTCTCGAGTACATTTTCAACCTTTATTAATCGATTGTCTTCCGCTCCTATCAACTCATCAACCACACAATAAGAAGCGCCTTTTTCTATAGCGGTATGTGCATATTCATTGCCATTGAAATTGTCTCCTTTAAGTGCGAAGAAAATATCTCCTACTTTTAGTCTACGCGTGTCCGTTTGAATGGAAGGATGTTGGAGG
>CANGEZ010000230.1 GCA_947452875.1 Chitinophagaceae bacterium | reverse complement strand
GAAATCAATTTTTCTATCCTTCCAAAAGATTCTGGTTTTCATTTTGTTTCAGGAACAACAGAGGGTGATGCGCATTGGGGATTTCCATTCTTATTAAATAAACATAGGGTTATTGTTGAAAAATTAATTGATTTTAATAGCCAAAGTCCAATTCTTTGTTACAGCGAAAACAGGATGGCTGCAGCATTTAAATTAAGCAGGGGAATTGAAATCGTTACCACTAAAGAAAGTAATATTATCAACATTAAATATTCTGACATTTCTAATGAAAGGGCAACAGATATTTTGAATGGACTGGTAAGTTTATACAACCTTGTGCTTGAGCAAGATAAGTCGCTTGGATTTTCACAAGCAATTGTGTTTATTGAGCAAAGAATGGCGCCACTTCGCCGTGAATTGGATTCAGTTGAAAACTCATTAGCTTCATTTAAATCAAGCAGAGGCATTGTTGGTACTTCTGCAAGCAGCGACTTGTATCTTCAAAAAGTGCAGGAATATGACAAAGAGTTGACTCAAATAAATATTCTTGAGTCAACCATTAGAGCTGTTGAGGAGTTCATAAAAAATCCAAATTTGAAAGATGCGGATTTAGCATTTGTTGGTGTTGATAATCCAACTTTGCAATCCATGTTGATGCAGTATCAACAAATGCGCCAGCAAAGGGATAAGATTGCACTTACTGCTCAGGAAACCAATCCTACATTGTTGTTGATGGACAAAAATCTTACTGACTTGAAAAGCAACATGGAAAAACAGCTGATCAATTACAGAAGTAATTTGGCAATTGCTCAAGCAACATATCAACAAAAAATAGGAACGGCTACAGATATAATTAGAGGCGCTCCAATTGCAGAGAAAGAATTGATGGACAAAACCCGTTTCCAAAATATTAAAGAACAACTCTATCTCACTCTTTTGCAAAAAAGAGAAGAAGCGGCTATTGCCAAAGCTTCGGTAACAGTAAATACAAAAGTTTTGTATCCTCCAGTTAAGATGAACGCCACACTGAATCCTTCAAAATCTAAAGTGTTGTTTACTTCTGTTTTGATTGGCTTGATACTACCTATCATTTTTGCGATTTTCAAGGAAGTGTTGAATAGAAAAATAATTTCGAAAAAACAGTTACAAGGTATGACCAACATTCCTGTTTTGGCTGAATTAGAACAAGCAGAAAGCACAGAGAATTTTCCTTTCATCATCGAAGGAAACAACAGGTCTATGTTTGGAGAACAGATTCGTTCATTACGTACCAATATTGATTTTTACTTGAACGCAGCCAAACCGGTAAACTATGTTGTTATTACTTCCAGTGTGAGTGGTGAGGGTAAATCATTCCTTTCTATGAATATCGCTAAAAGTTATTCATTACAAGGTAAGAGAGTAGCGTTACTAGAATTCGATTTGCGTCGTCCTAAAATTCATAAGGCGCTGAACATGTCTGATATCAAAGCAGGACTTACTAGTTTCATACTTGGTAAATACACCTGTGAAGAAATTGTTATTCCCATAAATGCTAAGCCTGAAGAAAAATTAGATTTATTTCCTTCTGGTCCGATTCCGCCCAATCCTCAAGAATTGGTGTCAAATGACAACATGAAAAAATTAAAAGAATATCTTGATGCTAATTATGATATCGTAATTGTGGATACACCACCTTATGGTATTGTAGCTGACGCACAAATACTAGGCAGATGGGCTGATGTAACGTTAATCGTTACACGTTTCCAGCAAACTGTAAGAGAACAGATTCAGGAAATTAATGAGTGGAATGACAGAGGATTGTTCAAGAGTATTGCTTTGGTATTTAACGGGGTTAAGAATAGCGGCTATTTTGGATACAAATATGGTTACTATTATTACAAACGTAAATACGGGTATAACTATTATACAAATCCCGACGCAGAAAAGAAATCTTAATTACTGCATTTTTTTAATCAATTATCTTAAACTAACAGTAAGCAATAGACGTGGGAACATTGAAAAAATTGATAAAAAAATACTTCCAGCATTTCTATTTTTTCTATTCCCATTTGGGAAACAGGATTTTCGTTATTTTTTTCCTTAGTTTGCTTGTTGGTGTCATGGATGGTTTTGGCTTGGCCATGTTCATACCACTTCTTCAAATGGTGGATGAAACCAATACGCACGCAGCCCATAACATGGGAAGTTTGTCATTCATCCCAAAGTTTTTTGAATACATAAATATTCCATTAAATCTTGTATCTGTTTTGGTTGTGATTTTTATTTTCTTCGCCATTAAGGGGGTACTTAAATTTTTTGAAGGTTATGTGAGAGCTATTTTGGAACAGTTGTTTATTAGAGATATCAGAAAGAAAAATATCGTTGGTTTAGCTGGCTATAGTTTCAATAAATTTATCAATGCTGATATAGGTAGGATTCAAAATACTTTCAGTGGTGAAGTAGAAAAAGTAAAACAAGCCTATCGTTATTATTTCATGGCTGTGCAATATGCTGTTTTTACGTTTGTGTATATATCAATGGCCTTTTTATCTAATCCACAATTTGCAGTTATGGTGGTGATTGGTGGCGGTGCCAGCAGTTTATTAATACAGCAACTAAAAAAACAGACCAAATTTTTATCTAAAAAAATCACATCAGACAGTCATTTATTTCAGAGTTTACTGATTCAGAAAGTCGCTTTTTTCAAATACCTGAAATCTACCGGCCTAATGAACAAGTATGCATCCAAATTATTGCAAAACAATAAGGAAATGCACAAAACTCAACGTAAACTTGGTATTTTGGCTGCGGTTCTGGGAGCTATTAGAGAACCTATAGCCGTCATGATGGTGTTGTTGTCAATATTGATTGAAGTGAAATATTTCAATCAACATCTTGGGGTTATCATTTTTACACTGTTACTTTTTTACCGTGCCTTGATTTCTCTAACAGGTATGCAAAATTTCTTCAACTTATTTTTTGGCAGTTCAGGTTCATTACAAAATATGAGTGAGTTCAATGCAGAATTACAAGCCGGAAAAGAAAAAGATGGTCATGTTGTGATCAATCATTTCCAACAAACACTTGAACTGAAAGCGGCAGGCTTCTCTTTTGAACAAACACATATATTAAATCACATCAACTTAACGATTAATAAAAATCAAACCATTGCAGTTGTAGGTGAAAGTGGTTCTGGTAAAACAACATTAATTAATCTCATCACCGGCTTACTGTCTCCTACAGAAGGTCAGGTTATAATAGATGGTATCGATTTGGAAACCATCAGAAAATCAAGTTTTCAAACACGTATCGGTTATATTACGCAAGAAGCAGTTATTTTTAACGATACGATTTTCAACAATGTAAGTTTCTGGGATGAGCCAAATGAAAACAATCTCAAACGTTTTGAAGAAGCTTTGAAAAAAGCTGCAATTTATGATTATGTATATAGTCTTCCATTGAAGGGAGATGAAATGCTTGGAAATAATGGTATCAACATCAGTGGCGGCCAAAAACAAAGGATTTCGATTGCTCGTGAATTATACAAAGAAGTAGATTTCTTATTAATGGACGAAGCAACATCTGCTCTTGATTCCGAAACTGAAAAAACCATAAAAGACAATATCGACAGGCTTCATGGTAAATACACCATCATCATTGTTGCCCATCGCCTTTCTACAGTTAAAAATGCTGATGTCATTGTGTTATTGCAAAAAGGAAAAATCATGGCAACCGGTAATTTTGAATCTCTTTTGAAACATCCATTGTTTGAAAAAATGGTGCAGTTACAGGAGTTTTAAATTCAATTAAAAGAAAGTTGAGTTTAACAAGCCACAAGATGACATAGCCTTATGTGTAATCCAATACTAAAAGCGTCTGATAAAAAAGGCGATGCCATCGGGCTAAAAAAAACTAAATTAATACATGAAAGTTTTCTTTACACTAGATACATTATCAATCGGAGGTACAGAAAGGAGTACGCTAGATATCCTCTCGCATTTCTCAAAAGACACTCAGGTAAAAGTCATTTATTTTTATAACGGTCATGAGCTCAAAGATGCATACGAACAATCTGGTATTCCATTGCATTTCGTAGGGTTGCCT
>CANGEZ010000229.1 GCA_947452875.1 Chitinophagaceae bacterium | reverse complement strand
TCAAAATAATATGTTTTCTCTCCTGCTACAGCTCCGGTAGTTCCGAAGTTGAAGAAGATAGATACTTTATCATAGTTGTATGCAAGATTCAAAGCTGAAGTTCCTGCTGATTGATTCGCAAAATTAAATTCCAATGTTTGCCATCCTGAAGCCAAAGTAACAGTAGCTTCTGTTTCCACTGAATGTGTTCCATCACCATGCTCTTCCGCTTTCAAACGTACAGGGATACCCGCATTTGGAGACCATACTCTTACAGACATTTTTGTATTGCTAGCCGTAAATGGAATTCTTGTGGCAAAGCCCAAACCTGCAGCAGCTGTAACTGTTGTACCCGCCCATAATTCTGCAGCTGCTGTTTTAATAACTTTGGCTACTTTATTAGAAGCATTGGTTGGATCAGCTACGATTGAAGATTGTTCTGCACCACCAAAACCAATCAAGCCATAATCTACAGTGGTCAAATCAAAAGTTACTGGTAAGTTCATTTGTGTTAATGGACCACCACCGCCACCAGTGCCAAATTGCACATCATCAAAATAGTAAGTCTTTTCTCCAGCAATAGCTCCGGTTGTTCCGAAGTTGAAGAAGATAGAAGCTTTGTCATAATTATATCCAAGATTCAAAGCGGCTGTACCAGCTGCTTGATTCGCAAAATTAAATTCCAATGTTTGCCATCCTGAAGCCAAAGTAACAGTAGCTTCTGTTTCTACTGAATGTGTTGGATCGCCATGCTCTTCTACTTTCAAGCGTACAGGGATACCCGCATTTGGAGACCAAACTCTTACTGATAATTTTGTGCTGCTTGCCGTAAATGGAATTCTTGACGAGAAGCCTAATCCTGCAGATGCAGTGACTGTTGTGCCTGCCCATAATTCTGCAGCCGCTGATTTAATTACTTTAGCCACTTTATTTGTAGCGTTGGTAGGATCGGTAACAATTGATGATTGTTCTGCACCGCCAAAACCTAACAATCCATAATCTACAGTTGTCAAATCAAAAGTTACAGGCAAGTTCATTTGTGTTAATGAAGGACCGCCACCACCGGCAACTAATCTTACATCGTCAAACAAATATGTGAAATTTGCGGTACCATCGCCCATCGTTCCATTATCAAAAATGAAAACCATTTTCTGATATTGGTTGGTGGTGCTAATCGCACTATAATCAAAAGTCAAATCTTCCCAAGCATTTGCTGTGGTACAAGAAACTTCTTTTTCAAAGCTGATACTGGCATTTGCTTGGTTTTCTACTTTCAATAAAAACTTAGCGCCTACTCTTGGTGAAAAAACTTTCATTTTAAAAGTTCTGTTCACAGAGAAATCAATTGGATTTGTAAGTGAAATAAAGCTACCGCCATAAGTTTGTCCGGAGCTTTTTACCATTTGAGCTACTTTACTGCTGGTGTTGATTCCATTGGCTTGTGCATTTGGAATTACAGTTACAGCACCACCTGCGAAATCCGTAAATGAATACGTTACAGAAGTGGATTCAAAATCAAGTGGCAATACAATTTGAGCATACGAAGTAAAACTCAACAAGAACGCTACCAGTATTAGATGAAATTTTTTCATTTTGTTTTTTTTAATGGCTGATGTTATTTATCAGTTATTGAGATAAGAATATTTTTAATAAGGTTCAGATTATTGAATGATTTTATACACCTTAACATAATCCACTTCCATAGAAGCCGGGAAACAGGTATCATCTACACCTTGGGCACCGCCCCAGTTACCGCCAACAGCAAGATTCAATATCATATAATAATTCTTATTGAAAGGCCATGTGGTGAAGCTTGTGTTGTCATTGATGTATTCAAAATATTGTTCATCATCTACAAACCCTTTGATTGAATAGGGTGTCCAATCTATGCGGTACACATGAAAATCTGTAGTTGCTGTAGGAACAATTTTAGCACTTGATTTTTGATTTCCTCTCTGACCATTATAGGCAGAGCAGTGTATGGTAGCATGTACATTATTCAAATCAAAACCAACATGTTCCATGATATCAATCTCTCCTGAAGTTGGCCACTGACCATAACTGTTATCACTTGGCAACAACCATATCGCAGGCCATGTACCTCTTCCTCTTGGCAATTTCGCTCTTACTTCATAACGTCCGTAAGTCCAATCGCCTTTACCTTTTGAAATCAATCTTGTAGAAGTGTATTGTCTACCTTCGAAGTTTTGTTTCTTAGCTTGAATCACTAAATTGTCATTCACGATTCCCACATTATCACCACCGGTATAATATTGCAATTCATTATTTCCCCAACCGCTACCGCCAATATCATAAGACCATTTTGTAGGATCAGGAATTCCAGGATTGGTAAAATCATCTTGCCAAACTGGTGTTGTTTCAAATTGCCATCCCAAATCAACTACGGGAGGAACCGGCTTAACGATAGGAATTATTTTTTTGTCTGTACAACCTGCAACTGAAAGCAAGAGTACAAATGCAGCTACTATATTTTTCATTTTCATCATTTTAATTTTATGAATATTTTCTTTCTGTTTAATTATTGTCTAACAAACTTGAATTGAAACACAGTTCCAGAACCATTACCTGCTCTTAATAACATACGCGTTGGCGTTATCTCGATGATTCTGTAATAATTTTCAGTAGGCACATCTGTTGTTCCAATGAAATTAGCTGGAGGAGCTGAAGGTAATTGTATTGCAGCAAGACCAGAAGCACCACCTGTAATAGGACCAAATACATAATTAACAGTGAATGACCTATCTGCACCGCAGTTATAATTTGGAGCGATATTTCCACCATTGAATGTTGAACCATTGGCATTGTAATTCAAATTGTCTGAAGATGAAAATGTATACACATCATCAACCTGACAATTAGGTTCCAAAGGACCACCACCATAATATTCAGATGGATTACCTTCAGTTCCTACGACGATAGCATTAGCACCAGTAGAAGCGTCTAATTTCCAGCTTCTGCTGCTGCCACCTGTTAATATATCTTTGATATCTGCAATCGTTAAGTCTGCTCTTTTCTTCAATTTGATTTCGATAATTTTTCCACCTGTATTTTTCAATACTGCTCTTAATGTCAATGTAGCAGCTGAATAAGATTTCACTTCATAACTATTACCTTCAACTTCATCTGTTGTTCCAATAAATGGAGTTCCCAATCCTGCTTCCATATCATTCAATACAATTCTTGGTGCCTGTGTTGATGAAGTAATTACTTTATAACCAGTAGCATTTGCTTTAGGCACATCACATGATGAAGTTGACTGCACGTAAGTTTGACCGTTAGACTCGTACATGAAAGTTCCGTTAGCACTGAATTTATATACATCATCAAGTTGACAATCAGCTGCACCATTAGTTGAGAATAAACTAACTCCATCAGCATAATAAACTTTAATCGCATCGTTATCAGCGCTCCATGTCCACTCACCTGTAGCACAAGAAGTAAGACTATTGAAGAATTGATTCTGACAAGCATCAAAAACGCTGATTACTCTTGTAGTGGCGTTATTGCCATAAGTTCCTACTGTTGTTAAAGTAACATTGTAAGTTCCTCCTGCTTTAAAAACATGAACAGGATCCTTTTCTGCAGAAAACGCAGAATTATCTCCAAAACTCCACTGATAAATAAATGCTTCTGTGCTGTTATTAGTAAATGTTACTTTATAAGGATAAGGCAAAGTATCACTTGCAGGAGCTTGCAAGAAAGTAAATGCGGCTGCAGAAGGAGAACCGATTAATTCAACTCTTGTTTTTTTACATTGAGCAAAAAACAAAACAATCCCCGCAAGTAACCATGTTGTATAACTAAAATATTTTTTCATTTTATTTTTTTAATTTTTCTATTGATTAATATCCTTCATTCTGAGTGAGGTTAGCATTCTTATCTCTTTCAGACTGAGGAATCGGCATATATCTGTGTTTCGCTTGAATGTTGGTTTTACCTGCAGCCCTCATCACATCTAGGAAATAATTTGGATTAGGATGACGTAATAAATCATACCATCTGTGCATTTCAAAAGCAAACTCATGTCTTCTTTCGTTGTAAATCGCTTCAAGATATTGTGAATCTGAAAG